>CAZLTX010000139.1:0-3630 GCA_964562555.1 uncultured Oscillospiraceae bacterium | reverse complement strand
GTCGGCACTGCCTCGATTTCCGTGACCGCAGAGCCGTATCTGATTTCAACGCCGTTTTTAGCACAGGCTGCGAGCAGGGCAGAGCGTACATCCTCAGCCGCCATCGAAAGCGGGAAAATCTTACCGTCCTCACGCTCATAGCTTTCAATGCCCAGCTCGCTCAGAAAGCGACATAGCTCAATATTGTTATGCTTGTACAGGCAGCTGCGGATTTTCTTGCCGTTCTGCCCGTAGCACGACAAAAACTCCTTGATTGAGCCGCCGTGGGTGACATTGCACTGCCCCGAGCCGCTCATAAGGAGCTTTGTTCCTGCCTTTTTCGTTTTTTCAAGTATCAGCACTCTCTTAAAATCGGAACAGGCGGCCCCGAAGAAGAGACCGCCTGCACCTGCACCGATTACAATTATATCATAATGCTTATTTCTCTCCATACCGTTATATTACACCAATATCACGGAGGTATGCAAGAGTGTTTTTATCCGACGAAGATATGTCAAAGCTTATGCTTGCCGTTTCAAGCTCGGAGCTTTCCTCGTAGCTACGCGTTGCTGCGGCGTAGGTCCTTCCGTTATCTCGAACGATTATATTGCTTGAGTCGGCATTTTCGCCGCTTGATTTGCCGTCAGCCGTTTTCTTGAGATAAATGAACACATCGCCGCTGGCAAAAAGCTCTCCGCCATTTTTCAGATAGTAATAATAATCATGTTCGATAATATCCTCGTCGTGAGCCTTGAAAAGTCCCTCGACCTGAGCCTTGCTGAGTGTCTTGACCACGAGAGATTCTTCGGAATACGTAATCTCCTGCCCATACTTTTCGATATACTCCTCAGGATACTTATCCGCAAGCAGATTAAGCTGAATGCTCGCATTGTCAAATCTCGAAAGCTCAAGCTTATCGGACAGCGTAAAGTATGACTTCATGGACTTTGAGTTTACTACCCGGTTTATCAGCTCCTCGCAGCGTTTGTCCACACGAATCGTAAAGTTTCTTTGGAAGGTTCTGCCGTTTTTGAGCTTGTAAATAAAGCGAACATTCTCGCTTGGCTCTAAATCTGAATTGAGGTAGGAGTCATCGGAGTAATATTCACGAATGTACACGGTGTTGGTATTATCGTACAGCATATCCTCGACCGCATGGCTGTGCAGCGAAAGCATCGCATTTATAATCTCGGGGTCGTTTGCCTCGATGGACGATCTGTTTTCCTTGAGCAAGGAGTTGTCTATATAATAGTAGTCTTGACTGACCGAAGTGAAGGTAGCACTGTTAAGGCTGACTGCTTCGACCTCATCGACATCGGGCACACGCTTGGTATAACCCGTGACATCAAAGACCGTGCAGGCAACGAAAATCGAGCCTATCACTATGAAAATGCACAGCGAGATAATATTTGCCCTGTTGAAAATCTTGATAGATTTGGCGATGATGATTTTTACTGCGATGAAGGTCACGAGCGTACCTACCGCAAAGCCTGCCAGCATCAGCTTTCTGCTGCTTTCACCGTCGGCACCCATATTGTAAAATACAAAGCCGAAGGCTGCCATTCCCACGAAAACGATAAGATATGTTATGATTTCCTCTGTAATGCGGAAAATCATCGAATCACCCACACGCTCAAGCTTAGCCTTGGCATAAGCTATGCGGGCAAGAAGCAGCATGACTATACCTGCAAGCAGATATTTCAGCTCCGACAGCAGCGTAAACCCTTCATCATAGCCCTGAGTCAGCATGGACAAGATTGGGTTTGAATTCAGCATTATGGCTTCAAAGGTATCACCCATACCGGCATAGCCTATCAAAAATGTGTCGCAGTAAGCGTAGGTGATCCACAGAACCAAAGGAACGATTCCGAACATCACGCCCGAAAGCAAAATCTGCATTACGCTTGTGCCGACCAGCGAACCGGCAAGTATGAACATACCGTAGTGGAAGGTCATAAGCGATACGGAGCTAAAGAGCCAGCCGAATACAGCCGAGGCAGTATAGGCATTATCGGAAACACCGTAACGAGCCCAAGAAGAGCCTCCATATCCATATACGTAAGGAACCTCTTTCATCAGACAAAGATAAAGCAGCGTCATGAGCAAAAGCGGCAGTATACACATGAGCCAACCGCTTACGATCTGTGAGTTAAACAGACGAGATTTGCTGAAAGGCTGACTGTGCAGTGCCAACGCACGGCTTTCCTTGTGGAAAAAGCTCATGGAAAGGCAGGCTGCAATCAGCGGAACGCAAATCAGCAGCGGAACAAAAATCATATTTAAATTGTTGAAGTTGTTAATCAGCAAATCGCTTATTCTCGTGAGGTCGCTGTAATTCGTCAAAATCGGAAAGATACCGCCGAAGAAGTAAAGCACAAATGCCAGTACCGGAACGTACCAGTAAAGCTTAAAATTTTCAAGTATCAGAGCAGGTGAAAGCACCAAAGGATTTGCCGAGAACGAGCGTGCCTGTGCACCGCTGAGTTTTTTATTCTTGAGTTCCATAACTTGCACCTCCCAGCTTTTCTATGAAAATTTCCTCGACAGAGGCAGGCATAAGCTCCAAAAGATCTCCCTCGAAAACCATTTTGCCGTTTGCGAGTATACCGATATAGTTGCATACATCTTCCATTTCCTTGGCATTGTGCGAAGAAATTAAGACGGTCATCTCTCTGTCTGCAACATCAGCCATGATGTAGTGCCAAAGCTTGCGGCGAACTATAGGATCAAGTCCGTCAACAGGCTCATCGAGTATCAGATAGTCGGGCACGGCAGCCATAGCCAAACAGAATGCCGCCTGCTTTTTCATGCCCTTGGAAAATTTTCCGATATTAGCCTTAGGCTTGAGCCCGAAATCGGCTATCATTTCACCGAAACGCTCCTCATTCCAGCGAGGGTATATGCGGCGATAGTATTTTCCCATATCGTTGAGCGAGTAGCCTCTGAAAAAGAACAAATCGTCCGGAATCAATGCCATTCGTTTTTTAATATTTTCGTTGCTGAGAACCTCCTCGCCGTCGATGGTCACGCTGCCCTCGTCCGGTGTAAGAAAGCCTGCCAGATGTTTTATAATAGTTGTTTTGCCGGCACCGTTAAGCCCCATCAGACCGTAAATCGACCCCTTTGGAACGGTCAGGCTGAAATCGTCGAGTGCTCTGTAATCGCCAAAGCACTTTGTCACATGTTCTAGTTTAATCATTTGACGGTCTCCTTTCGTCGATAATTTTCAGTGCAAAATCTCTTGCTTCATCAAAGCTTAAGCCCAAAAACATAAGCTGACGAAAATCGTCATCGAGATTTGCTTTTGCTGCTGCGAGCTCCTTGGCATCGGGCTTGACTGTGCTTATATCCGCCACAAAGGTCCCCACTCCGCCCGTGGTGTAGATGTAGCCCTGACGCTCAAGCTCACGATACGCCTTTTGAACAGTGTTCGGATTGACGGTGATTAGCTTGGACATTTCACGGACAGACGGCAGCTTTTCGCCGTTTGCAAGCCTGCCTGTCATTATATGCTCCTTAAGATTGTCAATAACCTGCTCGTAGATGGATTTTCGGCTTTTCAAATCGAGCTGAAACATAAAAAATTCCCCTTTCTGTAAAATTCCCTTTTGCAATCTAAGTGTACCATTACAGATAGTACACTGTCAATAC
>CAZLTX010000138.1:0-3641 GCA_964562555.1 uncultured Oscillospiraceae bacterium | reverse complement strand
CCGCTGTCTACAACATTGTTAGGCTGTACATAGTCTGTGAATTCGATAACCTCAAGCTCAACGCCCTTTGCAGCAAGGATTTCCTTTGCAACTGCGAGGATTTCTGCGTGTGGTGTAGGGGAAGCTGCAACTGTAATCTTTTCGCCTTCGAGAGCTGCATAGTCAACGCTTGCATCATAGCCGTCCGTAGGATTGTCAACTGTGCTTACTACAGCACCGGAGTATTCAGCTGCGATAAAGTCTGCAACCTGCTGGCTTTCAAGTGCTGCAATCAGTGCTTTTGTCTTATCTGTAGCTTCGTTGCCTTCCTTTACTGCCAAGATGTTGCCGTATGCGGAAGAGGAGCCTTCAAGAGTAAGTGCGTCTTCAACCGGGTTGAGGTCTGCATCAAGTGCGTAGTTGGAGTTGATTACAGCATAGTCAACATCCTGAAGAATGCTTGGGAGCTGAGCTGCTTCAACTTCCTGGAAAGTGATGTTGTGCGGATTTTCTGCTATATCCTGAATTGTAGCTGTGATGCCTGCACCGTCCTTTAATGTGATGATGCCGTTGTCTTCAAGGAGCAGCAGTGCTCTTGCTTCGTTTGTTGTATCGTTAGGAACTGCGATTTCGATTGCGGAATCATCACCGCCGCCGCAGCCTGTGAAACATGCCGCAAGTGCGAATACCAATGTAAGTGCCAATACTGTAGATAATACTTTTTTCATTTTGATTTCCTCCATGTTTTTGTTTTTTGATTTTTAGATTTGTTTGCTTGTGTGCGGAATAAAAAAGAGAGCCCGTTCAAATGAGCTCTCCGTAAGTATTCCTAATTTCATTTATTGAAAAGAAGTTTTCATCTCGCTGATGGAAAGCACATTTGAAAAAATTGTAATGCAAAACATGCACATGCTGCACATGCACATACCCATCATCATCATAGCCTTTGCTGCTTTGCTTGTCAACTTCTTCATGGTGTGTTCTCCTTTCCTCAAGAATTCATTTTCAAGTATGGGTGAATGATACCATACGTTTTGTTTGTTGTCAACACTTTTTTTGAAACTTTTTTATTATTTTTGTGAAAAACAACATTTACGCTCTGAGCATAGCACCTAAGAAGGAGCGAAGTCGTTCGCTTTTCGGGTTTCCGAAGATTTCGTCCGGGGTGCCTTCTTCAACGATAATGCCCTTGTCCATGAAGATAACTCGATCGGCTACTTCCTTGGCAAAGCCCATTTCGTGAGTAACAACGATCATAGTTGTATGCTCGTCGGCAAGCTTTTTCATAACATTCAGAACCTCGCCGGTGATTTCGGGGTCGAGAGCCGAGGTTGCTTCGTCAAAGAGCATGATGTCAGGATACATTGCGAGTGCTCTTGCGATTGCGACTCTCTGTTTCTGACCGCCGGAGAGCATTGCAGGGTAAACATCTGCCTTTGTTTCCAGACCTACGAGAGCGAGCAGCTCCATCGCATGCTTTTTGGCGGATTCCTTATCCTGCTTTTTAACCTTTATAGGTGCGTAGGTGATGTTTTCCAGACAGGTCATATGTGGGAAAAGGTTAAAGTGCTGGAACACCATGCCGGTAGCACCGTTTAAGACTATTTCGCCGGAAGTCGGCTTGTTCAAACCGTTGATGCAGCGGAGCAGGGTGCTTTTGCCCGAACCCGACGGACCGATGATGGCTACGATTTCGCCCTTGTGCATGGAGAAATCAACATGGTCTACGGCACAGAAATCACCGAAATTCTTTACGATTTGTTTCATTTCCAAAATGTTTTCAGCAGTGTTTTTTATTGCGTCTGTCATATTAGTATTCCTCCTTTCTGTCGTATCTCGAGAAATGCTTTTCGAGCTTGGAGAGTGCGATGGTCAGAACGAAAGTCATAACCAGATATAAAATAGCAGCAAATACGAAAGGCATCATGTTGCTCATGCGGTTTACGCAGCTGTTCGTAGCCTTCATAAGCTCGATTATCGGGAGAACCGATGCAAGTGCGGTGTCCTTTACCAGCGTGATTGCC
This sequence comes from uncultured Oscillospiraceae bacterium, assembly GCA_964562555.1. Taxonomy (GTDB): domain Bacteria; phylum Bacillota; class Clostridia; order Peptostreptococcales; family Anaerovoracaceae; genus CAG-238. The sequence goes on along the minus strand of CAZLTX010000138.1, from coordinate 1,638 downwards.
TCGTTTGCGATAGGAGGAAGTACGGCTTTCATGGTCTGCGGAAGAATTATGTCTATCATAGTCTGCTTTTTTGAAAGACCCAGTGCGAAAGCTGCCTCGTGCTGTCCGCTGTCTACGCTGTTGATGCCGCCGCGGTAGATTTCCGCAAAGTATGCACCGTAGTTAAGAACGAAGCTGACGATAACGGCAAAGAACGCACTTACCTGCATGTCGAGTACGAACGGGAAGAAGAAATAGAAGAACCATAGCTGAAGCATCAGCGGTGTTCCTCTGAATATGAAAACGTAGGTTTTGCAGAGCCAGCTTATCGGTTTGATTTTGCTGTTGCTGCCGAGTGCCACAGGAAGTCCGAGCGGCAGGGAAAGTGCGAGAGTCAGCACGAATATCTCAATCGTCATGATTGTCGATTTGAGCATAAACGGCATGAACTGTGACAAATATTCCATCATAATCAATTACACCTCATTTTTTAATGTTCTTAATTTTATCAGGACGACAGCTATGCGTAGCACGAAAAACGGCTACGCATAGCAGGTTGGTAAATTTTCAAAATGTGTCCCTTGTGTACGGGAAGCGGGGCGGCACAGCCGCCTCGAAAGGGCTGCAAGTAAAGCTACTCTTCGCCGAGAGGTTCGAATACTACGATATCTCTGCCGAACCATGTGTTGCTGACTTCAGCAGCCTTACCGCTGTCGATTACAGCCTGAATAGCCTCGTTAACCTTATCTCTGAGCTCAGTGTTTTCCTTAGCGAAACCGATTACATAGTAGTCATCGCCGAGGGAATATGTACATTCCTTCATTTCGCCGCCGAGGTTGTTGTTTGTGTATTCACCGAGTACCTGGTCGATAACAACTACATCGATTCTGCCTGCCTTGAGGTCCATGATAGCGATATCATATGTCTTGTATTCGTCGATGTTGTCCTTAAAGCTGTCATATTCTTCGTTAGCCTTGAGCATTTCCAGAGCAGATGAATCTGCCTGCGTACCGAGCTTGAGGTCTGCAAGCTGCTTAGGATCGCTTACATCGACATCGGAATCGGCAAGTGACATAAGAACAATCTTGTTGTTCAGATATTTGTTGGAAAGAGCCATGCTTTCACGTCTTTCAGGTGTAACGGACATACCGTTCCATACGCAGTCGATGGTGCCGGCTTTGAGTTCCATTTCCTTAGCGTTCCAGTCGATTGGCTTGAATTCAACATCCATACCCATTTCTTCGGCAACCGCTGTAGCAAGGTCGATATCGAAGCCTACAAGCTCGCCTGCTTCGTCACGGAAGCCCATAGGTGCGAATGTATCGTCAAGACCTACAACGAAAGTTTCTTTAGCACCGTCATCTGCACTGTCATCTCCGCAGCCTGTCAAAAGCATAGCAGATGCGGAAAGCACGAGAACGAGTGCAAGCATAAGTAATTTGTTTTTTCTTAATTTCATCATTTTCAAAATCCTCCTGAAATTTTTGTGATATTTTTCTATAGTTTTGTATTCCCCTTTTGGTAATATGAAAGAATTTTCGGGGTCTGGGTTTTACGCTTTAATTGAATAACGCAATGCAGCGTGAAAACGCAACAATGGCATTGTACCCTATTAAAGCGATGATGTCAAGTACCCATTTGTATTAAATTTATAAAAAA
>CAZLTX010000137.1:2206-3647 GCA_964562555.1 uncultured Oscillospiraceae bacterium | reverse complement strand
TACAGAAGCTCTCCTTACAAGGACTTCAGTGTAAGCGGTGATTTGCTGTTCAGAGAGGGCTATGATCTGCTGATAGTGAGCCAAAGAGCACAGGGCAAGAGCGAGGGCAGATATATATGCTTCGGGCAAAATGAGGCAAAAGATATAGCCGCATGGAGTCGGCTGATGGAAGAAAGATATCCGGCAGAGGTGCCGATTTATTTGAGCGGAGTGTCTATGGGTGCGACGACGGTGATGCTGGCAATGGGCGAGGATATTTCGCCGAGGATCAGAGCCGTGGTTGCCGACTGCGGTTTTTCGAGTGCCGAAGAGATTGTAAAGCATATGATCAGAAAAGTGCTGCATTTGCCGGCATTTCCGCTGTATGAGCTTGTGGACAGAGCATTTCGGAGAAAGACCGGCTGCACTTTCAGCCGTAGTACCGTTCCGGTACTGGCTGAAAGCAGCTTGCCGCTGCTGCTGGTACATGGCAAGGCCGACGGCTTCGTCTATCCGTGGATGAGCGAAGCCAACTACGAAGCGTCGGCAGCCGCTCCTGCTGACAAGCAGCTTTTGATGATCGAGGGTGCGAACCATGCACAGAGCTTTTTGACAGAGCCGGAAACCGTAGGACGGGCGGTGCTGGACTTTCTGACCGAGCATCGCTAAGCGGCAGACTGCGGACTGCGTCCGCAGCCACAAGATAAAACCAAGGAGATATACTTATGAATTTAGATCACTTAAACCCACAGCAACAGGAGGCGGTAAGACATATCGACGGTCCGCTTTTGATATTGGCGGGAGCCGGCAGCGGCAAGACCGCCACGATGACACACAGAATCGCATACCTGATAGAGCAAGGCGTGAGTCCGTATGAGATTTTGGCGGTGACCTTCACCAACAAGGCAGCGGGCGAGATGAGAGAGCGTGTGGAAAAGCTCGTCGGCTACTGTCCCGGAATGTGGATAATGACTTTTCATGCAATGAGCCTCAGAATTCTCCGAGAGCACTACGATGTGGTCGGATACGAGAGGAACTTTGTAATATATGACACAGTGGATCAGAAAACCCTGATAAAGAACATAATTAAAGAGCAGAATATAGATGTAAAGCTCTTTCCGCAGGCATATCTGAGCTCGATAATAAGCAAGCAAAAAGAAGCAGACATAAGCCCCAATGAATATCTCGAGCTTAACGGCGGAGAATTCAAAAACAAGGTGATATACAATGTATACAGTGCATATCAGGCAGAGCTGAAAAAGAACAATGCCATGGACTTTGATGACCTTTTGGTAAACGCACTGCATGTGCTGAGGCAAAGCCCTGCCGCACTTGCCGAATACCAAAGACGCTTTCGCTACATAATGGTAGACGAATATCAGGATACAAACCACCTTCAGTACGAGCTCATAAAGCTTTTGGCAGCAGCAAACAAAAATCTGTGCGTGGTCGGCGACGATGA
>CAZLTX010000137.1:0-2106 GCA_964562555.1 uncultured Oscillospiraceae bacterium | reverse complement strand
GAGGCACATTACATAGCACAGGAAATCGACCTGCTCAAGGGCACGAAACGCAGCTATGATGATTTTGCGGTGCTTTACAGGACAAATGCACAGTCAAGACTTTTCGAGGACGCATTGAAAAGACGGGGCATACCGTACCAAATACTTTCCGGCTTCAGCTTTTATGACCGCAAGGAAACCAAGGACATGATTTGCTACATGCGTCTTGTTGTCAATCCGGCAGACGATTTGGCATTAAAACGCATAATCAATGAGCCGAAAAGGGGAGTCGGAGCGACGACATTGGGAAAATTAGAGGCACTCGCCCGAGTACGAGGAAAATCACTTTTCGAAACACTGTGCGACGAAGATGTGCTTTACGGACTTCCGTCAAGAGCCGTAGAACCGGTCAGAGCTATGATGAGCGTTTTGCTGCTCTGTGCCGACGAAAAAGAAAACCTCAGAGTTTCCGACATATACGACAATCTGCTCGTGCGGACAGGCTATATGAAGGCACTCGAAAATGAAAACACTGTGGAGGCCGAGGGCAGAATCGAAAACCTTATGGACTTCAAATCGTTCATTTACGATTATGAAGAGGAAAAGAAAAATTCAGGCGAGCAGGCAAGCCTTGAGGAATTTTTAGAAAAGCTTGCCACGAACAGCGATGTGGATAAATACGATGAGGCAGCGGGCAAGGTAACGCTTATGACCATGCACAGTGCGAAAGGGCTGGAGTTTCCTGTTGTATTCCTGCCGGGACTGGAGGACGGACTTTTTCCGGGGCACAGAGCATTGGATTCCGAGTCCGGAATGGAGGAAGAAAGAAGACTTTGCTATGTAGGCATGACACGTGCCAAGGAAAAGCTTATACTCACGAGTGCGGCATACCGTGTAATGTACGGCGAGGGTGACTATACGAGAGAATCGACCTTCCTGCGTGAGCTTGATAAATCCCTGCTTGACGAGGCGGGAGATACCGTATTCGTTGCAAGCCGCAGAACAGAAAACAGACTCGGCGTAAGCACGGGTACGCCCGATGGCTTTGCAGCCGTTGCATACAGACCTTTCGGAGCTGCGGAGCAGCACACACAGCAGCGAGGCTACGACCCGCTTAAGCACGCACGGCAGTCGGTGAAGAGAAGCACAAGAGGAGCCGCAGGAGAAAGCTTTGAGGCAGGGGATCGTGTCAGCCATGCAAAATTCGGCAGCGGAATGGTTATAGAGTCGGACGATTTGACCGTAACCATAATTTTTGATGAGGCGGGCAGAAAAAAGCTGGCAAAGGGAATCGCACCGCTCAAAAAAATCTGACACAATTAAGAAAATCAAAATAATCGAAAAAACGATTGGAATAATTTGCAATATGTAATGCGAAAAGAAGGGAGAAAACGGCGTGGAATACACAAGAGAGCAGGCGGCACGCATGAAAACACTCATAGAAACGCTGAATGAGGCTGCAAAAGCATATTATCAGGAAAGCAGAGAAATCATGCCGAATTACGAGTACGACAGGCTTTACGACGAGCTTGCACGGCTTGAAGAGGAAAGCGGAATAACGCTTTCGGGCAGTCCTACACAGCGTGTCGGCTACGAGGTGCTTTCAGAGCTTCCGAAAGAAAAACACCCGAAGAAAATGCTTTCGCTCGACAAGACCAAAGATGTCGGACAGCTTACCGAGTGGCTGGGAGATAAGACAGGCGTGCTTTCCTGGAAGCTCGACGGACTTACGATAGTTCTGACTTACGATGAGGGCAAGCTGACCAAGGCCGTAACCAGAGGCAACGGAGAAATCGGCGAGGTAATAACAAGCAATGCCAGAGCTTTCGACAATCTGCCTGTCAGCATAGATTTCAAGCAGCATCTCGTACTCCGTGGCGAGGCGGTAATTTCCTATGAAAATTTTGAAAGAATAAACGATGAAATCGAGGACGACGGAGCCAAGTACAAAAATCCGAGAAATCTTTGCTCAGGCTCGGTCAGACAGCTTAACAGCAGGATTACGGCGGAACGTCATGTGCAGTTCTTTGCATTTTCACTCGTATCGGCAGAGGGAATCGAATTCGAAACACGCAGCGAGCAGTTTGACTGGCTTGCGGACAGAGGCTTTCAGGTCGTGGAGCACCA
>CAZLTX010000136.1:0-3652 GCA_964562555.1 uncultured Oscillospiraceae bacterium | reverse complement strand
AGCATTTCAAAAGCTCGCCTTATGTACGGCGAGGTTTTGTAATACTGAGCCGTGTCTATGAAATTGATGCCGTGCCTGAGAGCATAGCAAATAAGCTCTGCCCCCTCGTCTATAGGCAGTGCAAGCTGATTCGGTCCCATCGGCAGAATACCGAAGCCGACGGGACTTACCCGTATATCCGTTTTTCCAAGCTGAACTTTCTCTGAAATATTATTCGTCATATTAACACCGAAAACCTTTCTTTTTCCATTATAATAAGGTATAATAGTATTTGTCAACGGATTAACGTATCCGAAAATGACAGATTAGCAAGGGTGTTTTACGAAAGGAGACGCTGATTTGAGCAGTGAGCACATAGAACATTTGCAGGATCAGATGGGCTTCGAGGCATTTCGCCACGCCTATCGGGCTGCAATCAAGGAAGTAAGAACGAAGATAGAAATTTTGAGTGAGGATTTCGCCGTGCGGCACGACTATAATCCTATACACCATATGGAAAGGAGATTGAAGGTTCCGGAAAGCATAGAGGAAAAGCTTGAACGGCTGCAAAAGAAAATATCCATAGAGTCAGCCAGAGAAAATATATTCGATATTGCGGGCATCAGAGTCGTATGCAACTTCATCGACGATGTATATGCGATTGCAGATATGCTGACCTCGCAGAGCGATGTGACGCTTTTGACCGAAAAGGACTATATCAAAAATCCCAAGCCGAACGGCTACCGCAGTCTGCACCTGGTAATATCGGTACCGGTATACCTCATGGACGGCAAAGAGGAGGTTCCGGTCGAAATTCAGATAAGAACGGTTGCGATGGACTTTTGGGCGAGCCTTGAGCACAACCTCCGCTACAAAAAAGACAAGAATATCCCGTCCAAGATAGACATAGAATTAAAGGGCTGTGCAGAGGTGAGTGCGACTCTTGACCGCAGAATGCAGAAAATTTTCGACGAACTCAACCGTTTGGAATGAAATCGGAATGAAAAGGCTTGCATTGTGCGTAAGTTTGTGTTATGATGGTTATACACGATTACATAAGGTAAGACTAGAAGAGTGGGTAGAAGCCCACTCTTTCAGTTTTGTTTGAGGGAAAAGGAGCGTTATGGCTAAGAAAAAGATAACAGAGCTTATAGAAGAAATCACAGCGGACTTTCTGGCACAGAACGGACTTGAGCTTTACAACAGCGAGTTCGTCAAGGAGGGACGTGACTGGTTTTTGAGAGTATATATCGACAAGACCGCCGAAGCGGCCGAGGCAGCCAAGGCAGCAGCAGCCAAGGCAGCGGCAGAAGCAGAAGCAAAGACCGAAACGGAAGCAACGGAGGCGGAAGCGGTACAGGCGGAGCTTTCGCAGTATGTATCGACAGATGACTGCGAAAAGGTCAGCAGATTTTTGAGCGGCGAGCTCGACAGACTCGACCCGATAGAGCAGAACTACTATCTTGAGGTGTCCTCTCCGGGCATGGACAGAGCACTTCTCAAAGATAAGGACTTTGAGCGTTTTGCGGGCGAAATCGTAGACATCAGCCTTTACAAGGCGGTAGACGGAAAGAAAGCCTTTCAGGGAAAGCTGATAGGCATTGAAAACGGAAACATCGTCATCACGGACGAAAAAGATAAAAGAACAGAATTCCCAAGAGAGCAGGTTGCCAAGACGAAGCTTGCCGTCATATTCTAAGGAGGTAATAAAAAAAATGAACAAGGAATTTATACAGGCCATCGAGGATTTAGAAAAAGAAAAGCACATTTCGAAAGAAATCCTGCTTGAGGCTATCGAATCCGCACTTGTGTCTGCATACAAAAAGAACTACGGAACATCACAGAATGTGCGAGTTGACATCAACCAGGAGTCTGGAGATATCAACGTGTACATGAGAATGGACGTTGTGACGGATGATGACTTTGAAGACGATCTGACACAGATACCGTTGGAGGAGGCACTGGAAATCGACCCGAGATACGAGGTGGGAGATGTAGTCGAATATCAGGTAACACCGAGAGATTTCGGCAGAATCGCAGCTCAGACCGCCAAGCAGGTAGTGGTACAGAGAATCAGAGAAGCCGAACGTGGAATGGTATTCGATAACTTTATCAGCAGACAGGGCGAAATCGTGACCGGAACAGTACAGAGAATCAGCAATGAAACGATGTTCGTCAATGTAGGAAACACAGAGGGCATCCTTTCCCCGAACGAACAGGTGCCGGGCGAAAAATACAGTATAAACGACAGACTCAAGGTATACATCATGGATGTAAGAAAGAGCAACAAGGGACCGCAGGTATTCCTTTCCAGATCTCACCCGGGACTGGTAAAGAGATTGTTCGAGCTTGAGGTACCGGAAATCGAGGACGGAACCGTTGAAATCAAGGGCATCGCAAGAGAAGCGGGCTCCAGAACCAAGATGGCGGTTTACACGGAGTTCGAAAACGTGGATCCTGTAGGTGCATGCGTCGGAACCAGAGGCAGCAGAGTACAGGCAATCGTAGACGAGCTGCACGGTGAAAAAATCGACATCATCACATGGAGCGAGGATCCTAAGGTGCTCATCGCAAACGTACTCAGTCCGTCGAAGGTTGAAGAGGTAATCATCGCAGAGGACGGAGAAAAATCGGCTACGGTAGTGGTTCCGGATTATCAGCTTTCGCTGGCAATCGGTAAAGAAGGTCAGAACGTAAGACTTGCAGCCAGAGTAAGCGGCTGGAAGATAGACATCAAGAGCCACAGCCAGTACGAGGCAATGCAGGAGCAGCTTGAAGCTGCGAAAGAGCCTGCCGAGGAAAATTTCGAAGATAACGCAGATGATATCGTTTTCATAGATGATGTACAGAGCGAGGAATAAACGGAGGCAAAGCATTTGAAAGAAAGAAAGATACCCATGAGAAAATGCGTGGGCTGCATGGAATCAAAAGAAAAACAGGAGCTTATCCGTATTGCGGTTTTCGAAGGAAAGCTTACGGTCGATCCGAGCGGCAGAGCCAAGGGCAGAGGAATTTACCTCTGTAAAAGCAATCCGCAGTGCTTCGAAGCTGCGGTAAAGCGAAAAGCCTTTGAAAGAGCCGTTCAGGGACGGGTTGCGGACGAAGAAAAGCAAGCACTGCTTTCGGCACTCGAAGAGCTTCGGGAGGAAACGAGATGAGGAGTAAGGTCGAGAGCTACATGGGCTTTGCAGCAAAGGCACGAAAGCTCGCCACGGGTTACAACACCTGCCTGTTTATGATGGAAAAGAAAAAACTCAGACTTTTGATTTTGGCAGAGGATCTTTCGGAAAACTCCAAGGAGAAAATGATAAACGCTGCGAAGCAATACAAGCTGCCGTATCGAGTGTACGGTGAGATAGAAGATTTATCCCATATGACGGGAACAGAGGGTAAGGGCATATTCGGACTTACCGACGATAATTTTGCAAAAGTAATTTTAAGTGAGATTGATAGACAATCGTTAGAGGAGGAGGTGTTCTAATGGCAAAGGAAAACAACACACAGGAAACCACAATTGTAAAAGCAGCCCCTAAAAAGGCTGACAGCCAAAAAGATGAACAACCGAGAGGAACCGTGAAAGCGGCAAGCATGGCACAGGTGAGAACCCTTGGTGCAAACAAACACGCAAAAGCACAGCAGACACAGCAGGAAAGACCTCAGGCAAGACCGCCTG
>CAZLTX010000135.1:0-3694 GCA_964562555.1 uncultured Oscillospiraceae bacterium | reverse complement strand
ATCATTCCGAGGTCGTTATAGCTGTCGCCGCTTGCGATTGTATCGAAGCCAATCGACTGCAGTCCGCGAACCGTGCTGTACTTGGAATTTTCTATACGCATCTTGTAATCTGTAATCTCTCCGTTCGGTGCTACCACCAGCGTGTTGCAGAAAATCGTCGGCATACCGAGCTTTTCCATAAGCGGTTTTGCAAACTGCTCGAAGGTATCGCTGACGATTACCACCTGAGTCATGCTTCTGAGCTCATCAAGGAACTTTTTCGCACCCTCCAGCGGTTCGAGCTTAGCTATAGTTTCCTGTATCTCTTTCAGACCCAAGCCGTGCTCCTTGAGGATATCCAGTCTGTACTTCATCAGCTTGTCATAATCCGGCTCATCTCTGGTCGTTTTTTTCAGTTCCGGTATATTCGTTGCCTCTGCGAACTCTATCCAAATTTCGGGTACCAGTACCCCTTCCAAATCCAAACATACTACATACATTTTTTCTGCCTCCGTCTTGTCTTTTCTTTATTATGTTTTCTCGTTTGTGTTTGCCTTCTATTATATCCGACTCTTTGCGTTTTCGCAAGCCCCAAACGCAAACAGCTCACAGGAAATCCCGTGAGCCGTTTGGCAAGATGTATATATACTTTGATGTCAAAGGATGCAAGCACATTCTTTCACCAATAACATCTGAAATTTAGAACCATACGATAGTTCCGTTAGCAGTAAAGATTACAGCTAAAACTGCAAGTACAACCAATGCGATGCAGATGATCATATCTCTCGTATTGTCGAAGTACTTCTGACCGCTCTTCTTGCGGTGGTACAGATACATCAGAGTACCCGGTGCATACAGAATCGTCATAGCGAAGATGTATGTAATGCCGGATGCATATAACAGCCATACACCGTAAACAGCACCGATGATTGCAATAATCCACGGGAATACTCTCTTTCCGTCTTCGAATTCCTTGTCCTCTCCCTTGCATACAACCTTGAAGTAGTAGAATGCAGAGAATACATAAGGAACCATGATTGCCGATGTGGATAATGCATAGCACATCTGGAATGTAGCATCGTTGAAGTAGATAACAAAGATGAAGAACTGTACGAACAGTGCACTGGCAATTACAGCCCAGGTAGGAGCACCGAACTTATTCTTCTTTGTAAATACTGCAGGGAATGCACCCTTGTCAGCAGGACCGAATGCACTGTCAACACAAAGAATTGTGTATGAGAACATTGCACCGCCTACGGAAATCAGCAATGCGACGTTAACGAGCATGCTGCCCCAAGGTCCTACAACAGCTTCCAATACGCCGCCGAGTGACGGATTATCCAATGCAGCCAATTCCTCTGCCGGCATAACGCCCATGGACAGGAAGGAAATCAGGAAGTACAGGATAAATAAAGATGCGAAGGAAATAATTGTTGCCTGACCGGAAATCTTTGTAGTCTTGCCTCTGCCGGAAAGTACTACAGCACCTTCAATACCGATGAAAATCCAAACTGTAGTATATACAGTACCCTTTACCTGTTCAAGCAGAGAAACCTCGCCTGTTCCGCTGAAGTTCTGAGTGAAAATGTCCCAGTCGAATGCTCCGCCGAGAATGATTGCCACAACTACTACAACGATAGGAACAGCTTTTGCCGCTACGATGATAGCATTGATGATAACAGCCTGGTTTACACCACGCAATACGAGCCAGGAAAGTGCCCAGATCATAGCAGATGCCACAACGCAGGAGAACAGATTGGTTCCGTTTCCGAAAATATCGGAATAGTGTCCGCAGGTTTCGAAGAAAAGTGTAATAAATGATAACTGTGCTAAAAGTGCGCTCATCCAGTAACCCCAAGCGGAGTTGAAACCGATGTACTCGCCGAAACCTTCTCTTGCGTAAGTGTAGATACCGCTTGTTAAGTCTTTTTTAACTACCGAAAGCTTGAAGAAGCACATAGTCAGACCGAACATACCTACGCCGCAGATTGCCCATCCGATTAAAGTTGCCAGTGTGTAAGCTCCGCTTGCTGCGAAGTCGCCCGATAAGCTGAACACACCGCTTGCCAATGTAGTTCCTACTGCGAACATCGCAAGTGGAAGTACGCCCAATGGTTTGTTTTTCTCTTGATTCATTTTTTTAATCCTCCATAGTGTCAAATTTATATTCTAATTTGAGTCTTTGTCTTTGGATTGTCGTTCTTAATTGCCCGATTTTCGTCAGAACAAGAGAAAGCTGTCCTGATTGTGATACCTAGGCAGACGCTTTCTCCTGTTCTTTAATTGATGTATGATTAGTAATGTACGGTCTCCGTATTAGAAACGCAGGGACATGCAGGAAAGGCCGCCGTCTAACTTTCTGTATTCGGAAGTGTCGCAAAGGATAACTTCGTAGCCTGCTTCTTCAACGAGCTTAGCAACTCCCGGATATCCTTCCGGAACAATTACGTAACCGTTCATCCAAATGCAGTTTGCAGCGTATTCTTCGCCTTCAGGAATGATGATCTTCTTGTAGTCCTTGAAATCAGGCTTGTCGATGAATTCGCCGGAAACAAGCATAGTATTGTTTTCGATGTAGTTAACGCCTGTCTTGAGGTGAAGTACATGTTCAAGCGGAACCTGAGATACTGTCATGCCGTACTGTCCGAGATATTCTGCGAACTGTCTGATACCTTCTTCGTTAGTTCTTGCGGAAACGCCTACATAGAAGTGGTCGCCTACCATCATAACATCGCCGCCGTCAAGGTAGCCCGGCTCTTTGATGAAATGAATGTGTTCGTCATCGTAGAATTTCTTGATTGCAGGAAGGATTTCTTCCTTTTCGCCGTTTCTGGAAGCAGCACCCGGGTTAGCGATGATAGCACAGCTTCTTGTAACGATAGCAGGGTCTTCAACGAATACGGAGTCAGGATACTGTTCTAACGGTTCCAGAACTTCTACTTCAACGCCTGTCTTCTTTAAGCATTCGATGTAGTGAGCGTGCTGCTTCTGAGCTAACTCGAAGTCCGGAGTTCCCGGATATAATCCGCTTGTGATTCCGTCTACTAAAGCTTTACAAGGTTTTCTTACGATACAGTTTTTAAACATTTCTTTACCTCCTAAATGTCCAAAGTTTTTAACTGTTTAATTATACGCTATTGTGTATAATATTTAATATATTGTATATTATATATTCATTATAGCGTGTATTTTTATTTTGTCAACAGTTTAACGAAAATTTACGAAAAATACCAGTATAACAGATTGACTACTTAATTTTTTTGTGTATAATAGATAATGTAAGTTAAATTTTTTGGGAGAAAACACATATGGAACGTTTTAAGACACTTAAAGATCATGTATACGAATATATTGAGGACGAAATACTGAAGGGCTCACTTCTTCCCGGAGAGCGAATAAACGAGAACGCAATCTGTGAGCAGCTTGAAATCAGCAGAACTCCCGTGCGTGAGGCTCTGATTCAGCTTACCGCCGAGGGAGTGCTGGAAAGCAAGGCTCGTAAAGGCTTTGTTATCAAAACCGTACAGGAAAAGGAGGTTGCCGAGTTATATGCGGTCATCGGTATGCTTGACGGCTTTGCCGCTCAGCTTGCCTGTCCTCTTCTTACGGAAAAGGATTTTAACGACTTGGATTTTTATGCGGACACGATGGATCTTGCCATCAATAACGGAAATTTCGAGATGTACCGCAAGCAGCAGACGCTTTTCCATCAATA
>CAZLTX010000134.1:0-3740 GCA_964562555.1 uncultured Oscillospiraceae bacterium | reverse complement strand
TAACCGGGGCATGTTATAATATGTGTTATAATAAATGTAAGAAGCATTGGAACAGAGAGGACGAATTATTTAGAAATGGATAGGGTAAGAAAAAGAGCTGATATTTTGGGAAGAGTTAAGTGGCTGGGGCTTTTTGCAGGGCTGGTGATGTATTATGCGACGGTTAAGTCCTTCGGTGATACGATTTCGATGGTGTTGGCATGTGTTGCGGCGGTCGCTTTTTACTATATATTTGAAAATGAACGCAGGTCTGTGATATCACGCTGCATATCCGAGCATTTGGACGCTGTTTTGAATAAAATCGGACAGAAAGACAGCGTTTTCGAAATCAGAAATACAGGCAGACACATGATCATACGCATATATCTGATAAAGGCGAGAGAGCGGGCACCGCTGTGCAGCAAGGCGGCAATGGATGCAATTACCAAAAGTTGGTACCGCTCAAAGGTGTGGATAACGCAGATAGTCGATTTAGAAAGTCACGAAGAAATCCCGGAGGCTCAGAAAGCACTCGATGATGAGCTTTTTGAGGATTTGAAGAATAAATAAAGAGCCAAAAACTTGAAAATACAAAGCTTTTGGTATAAAATAATTAGATACATATGTGACAAGCCCACGGAAGGCAGGTTGCAGATGGCAGCAAAAACAGGAGGTAGAATATATGGGCATCAAGGTCGCAAAATTCGGCGGCTCGTCCGTGGCAGACGGCATACAGCTGACTAAAACAAAGGAAATTATCCGGCAGGATCCGGACAGAAGATATATAGTGGTTTCAGCACCGGGCAAAAGATACGAGGGTGACAACAAGATCACCGATCTGCTGTACCTGTGCAAGACGCATATAGACCACAATCTTCCGTATGACCAGCTTTTCCAGGTGGTGGCAGACAGATACATGGCTGTGGAGATAAATCTCGGCGTTAAGGTCGATTTGCTTACACATCTGAATGAAATAAAGGAAAATCTCAGAAAAAATCCCTCGGCGGACTACATTGCATCGAGGGGAGAATATCTGAATGCGGTTTTGATAGCTGCATTTCTCGAATACGATTTCGTAGATGCGGCGGGGCTGATAAAATTCGATGCGAAGGGCAGACTTTTGATAGACGAAACCAACGAGGCAATTCGTACAGAGCTGGCAAAGCACGAAAAAGCTGTGCTTCCGGGCTTTTACGGCAGCACGCCCGACGGTGAGATTAAGACCTTTTCACGAGGCGGCTCCGATATAACGGGAGCCTTGGTTGCGGGAGCACTCAAGGCAGATGTTTACGAGAACTGGACAGACGTATCGGGCTTTTTGATGGCAGACCCGAGAATAGTCAATAATCCTAAGCAGATAAGAAAAATTTCATACAAGGAGCTGCGAGAGCTTTCTTATATGGGTGCGAGCGTTCTTCACGAGGATGCAATTTATCCGGCGAGAATTGCAAATGTGCCTATAAACATCAGAAACACGAACAATCCGGACGACTCCGGAACCTATATAACCTCCGAGGTCGCAGAAACTGCGGCTAAGGAAGAAAACCGCATCATCACGGGAATTGCGGGCAGCAGAGATTTTACCGTAGTCGCACTGTACAAGAATATGATGAGCAGCGAGAGAGGCTTTGTCAGAAAGATTTTGGACATTTTGGACGATTACGGCATCAACTTCGAGCATATGCCGAGCGGAATAGACACTGTTTCGGTTGTTATGGCTAATGAGTCTATAAACGGCAGACTGGACGAGGTTTTGGACGATTTCCGTACCAGACTCAGACCTGACAGCATAGATGTTTTCGAAAACATGGCACTGATTGCGACGGTAGGTCACGGCATGAGTTTCCGTCCGGGCGTTTCGGCAAGGCTTTTCACGGCTCTTGCGGAGGCGGGCGTAAACATCAGAATGATCGATCAGGGCTCCAGCGAGATGAATACGATTGTCGGCGTGGAGAACAAGGACTTCGAAACGGCTATAAGAGCGATCTATGCTGCATTCGTGAATGAAGAGGAGGAAGACGCATGAGAAAAATTGTAACGATAAGCCGTGAGTACGGCAGCGGCGGAAGAATCATAGGCAAGCTTTTGGCGGAAAAGCTGAATGTACCGTTTTATGACAAGGAAATCCTTGATATGGCGGCGGAGCAGAGCGGATATTCCAGAGAGCTTATAGAGGGTACCGAGCTTAAGGCAAAGAGCAGCTTTGCGTACAATTTGGCATCGGCACTCAGCTTTAACGAGGGTGTCAGCGGCAGTCCGCTGTCCGTCAACGAGAAGATGTTTTTGGCACAGTTTCAGGTCATTAAGGAAATCGGGCAGACGGATAAGGCGGTCATAGTCGGCCGCTGTGCGGATTATGTACTGAGAGATATGCCGGGAGTTACGAATATTTTCATCTATGCGGAGCAGGAGGACAGAATTCGCAGGGCAATCGAGGTTTACGGTGACGATCCCGCAAAGGCTAAGGATATAGTTGCGGACTACGACAAGGCAAGACAGAATTACTACAACTACCACACCGGTCAAAAGTGGGGTGAATTCAAAAATTATAACTTGGCAATCAACAGCAGCTACATCAGTGAAGAGGCTGCGACAAACTTAATCGTTGATTATGTGGAACACAGGAGGTATTAAGATGACAAGAGGTATGGTCAAGGCGGAGGAAAACAAAAAGAAGAATCCAAGCGGTAAGCAGGTTGCGAAAACCTTGGGAAGGACGATGGCGGCTTTCCTGGCGGCGGGCGTGGCACTCATTGCACTGACGGACAAGACGATGTCCAAGGTGTATCCGCAGGAAAACGAGGAGGAAGAATAAAATGGCAGAGAAAAAAGGAACATATTACATCACGACACCGATATATTATCCGAGCTCTAATCTTCATATCGGTCACACATACTGCACTGTAATGGCAGATGCGATGGCAAGATTCAAAAGACTTTGCGGCTATGATGTAAGATTCCTTACGGGAACAGACGAACACGGACAGAAGATACAGACCATTGCGGACGAAAAGGGCGTAAGCCCGCAGGCTTATGTGGACGAGGTGGTTGACGGAATAAGAAAGCTTTGGGACAAGATGGAGATTTCCAACGATGATTTCATCAGAACCACAGAGCCGAGACACATCAAGCGAGTTCAGGATATTTTCATGAAGATGTACGAAAACGGCGACATCTACAAGGGCGAATATGAGGGTCTGTACTGCACACCTTGCGAAAGCTTTTGGACGGAAAGTCAGCTTGTGAACGGCTGCTGCCCTGACTGCGGCAGACCTGTACAGCCGGCTAAGGAGGAGGCATATTTCTTCAAGCTTTCGAAATATGCACCGGCACTTTTGGAGCTGTTTGAAACAAATCCTGATTTCCTGCAGCCGGACAGCCGCAGAAACGAGATGATTTCGTTCATCAACCAGGGACTTGACGACCTTTGCATTTCCCGTTCGACCTTCGACTGGGGCATTCCTGTTCCTATCGACGAAAGACATGTAATTTATGTATGGCTCGATGCTCTGACAAACTATATCACCGCACTGGGTTATCCCGATGAGCCTGAGCTTTATGAAAAATATTGGCCTGCGGATGTTCATCTGGTAGGTAAGGAAATCGTGCGTTTCCACAGCATCATTTGGCCTGCAATGCTGATGAGTGCGGGTCTGCCTCTCCCTAAGCAGGTAAGAGGACACGGCTGGCTGCTGATGGGCGGCGAAAAGGTTTCCAAGTCCAAGGCTGCCAAGGGCTCGGATGTTATCGACCCTGTTATC
>CAZLTX010000133.1:1411-3792 GCA_964562555.1 uncultured Oscillospiraceae bacterium | reverse complement strand
TTAACGATTTTTTCCGCAGCAAACTGCTCATAGCTCGCACAGCAGGCCGAGCAGCCTCCCACAACCAAGAGAAGATCATATGTCTCGCTCTCTGCTGCTGTCCGCACATCAAGCTCGACGTGTTTTTCCTTAAAGCTTTTCACCGCCATACCTCTGTCATAACGTGGATTGCAGCCTCCGCAATATCTGACACCGACCTTCATCATTTGAGCTGCCCTCCGAGGATTTTTCTTGCCATCTCCATCAGATCCTCGCTTACCGTATCATCGAGCTTTACATCCTTTACCTCGGGCAACGCTTCCATTATACCTGCCTTTATGACATTTTCGAAGGTATCCGAGGCCGACATGCAACTCGCACATGCACCGTTAAGCTTTATCCATGCCGTCCCGTCCTCATAGCCGGTAAACACGGCACTGCCGCCGTGAAGCTCAAGCTGTTTGTTTATGCTTTCGTCAAGTAATTGTTGAATTTTCTTTTCCGCTGTCATAGTCATTTCTTCTTTCATTTCTTTCTCCTGTCTTTGTTTAATCAATCTGCTCCTTCAGCCACTTCCTTGCGTCTTCCGTCAGCAATGCTTCAAGCTTTTCGTATACCTTTTCATGGTATCGGTTCAGCCATGCTTTTTCCTCTGCTGTCAGCATATCCTCAAGTATTGCTTCTCTTTCGAACGGGCAGAAGGAAATCGTTTCGAAGGCAAATTTACGTTTTTCTCCTTTTTCATCTTGATTTACTTCGATTTGCTTTGCTTCACTTTGCTTTGTTTCGGCGGTTTCCGCTGCTATCTCCGCATCGGCTGTTTTAGATTTTTTTGGCATTTCGACGCAAAGTATCTCGTTTTCAAGTCTTATGCCGAATTTTCCCTCGAAGTACACGCCGGGCTCATTGCTGGTTATCATTCCCGCTGTAATACGGCTGTTTATCCCTCTCGGACTTATCGTGTTCGGTCCCTCATGCACGCCGAGAAGATGCCCCACGCCGTGCCCTGTGCCGTGCTTATAGTCCATACCCTCATCTCTGAGAGGCTTTCGTGCGAGCTTATCCAAATCTGCACCGCTCATATTTTCATCAAAAACTGCCCTTGCAAGTGCGATATGTGATTTCAAGACCGCAGTATAGCAGCGTTTCATTTCCTCAGTCAAGGCTCCGAGTGCAATCGTTCTGGTTATGTCGGTCGTTCCGTCAGCATACTGTCCGCCGGAATCGAGCAAAAGAAAGCCTTCATTTTTCAGCACCGCATCGCTTTCCTCCGTAGGCTCATAATGTATAATCGCTCCGTGCTTTCCGTATGCGGCTATCGTGTCGAAGCTTGTGTCAAAGGCTCCCTGTTTTTTTCTCTCCTCCCAAAGCAGCTCCGAGGCTCCAAGCTCAGTAAGCGGCTCGGCTGCCGCTGCCGCTGTTTCCGCTCCTGCTGTCTGCGTCTCTAATTTTGTCCGTTTCGCAAGCTCGCTTTTCAGTCTGTATATAAATTCCGTCACCGCCGCACCATCTCTTATATGTGCCTGCCTTGTGCATGAAATTTCCGTTTCGTTTTTTATCGCTTTCATCAGCATTGCGGGATCCTCAAGGAAAATTTTCTTTGCACTGTCCGAAACCGCCTCTGCCAATCCGAAGCTCACCGTATTTCCGTCCATCATAATGCTGTGCTTTCCGAGCTTTGCCAAATCGTCGAAGATTTCAAAATACGGCTTGATTTCAAGCTTTTCGTACTGTTTCGCCGTTTGTATATCCATCGAATCGTAAAACAGCGATTTGACTTTTTCGTCGGTGTTCAGCAGATAAACTCTGACCGTTTCCGGCATTATAAGCGTGAATGCGTAAAATACCGGTGTATGCAGTATGTCACTTCCCCGCAGATTAAAGAGCCATGCCGTTTCTTCGAGCGAGCTTATCAGATGGCAGTCCGCATCGGCGGCAGCCATTTTTTCACGGACACGCATAAGCTTATCCTCAGTGCTTTCTCCTGTGACGGAAAGCGGCAGTGCATATATGTCGTTTCCCTTTAGCTCAGGTCTGTTTTTCCATATTTCACCGACAAGCTCATATCTGCTTTCAAGCACAAAGCTCTCTGCGAGCTTTTCGCCTAACTGTCTGTTCATAATTCTGCCGTCAAAGCCGACTGTCCATTGCGTCCGCATCTCCGCAGCCATACCGCAGCTTTTCTCCTGCTCTTGTTTCAGCCACTCCGTCAGTTCGGGCACATTCGGCTCTCCCTCACGCATAAGCTCTATGCCGCTGCCCTCAAGCTGTTCTGCCGCCTGCAAAAAATATCTGCCGTCCGTCCACAGTGCCGCTGCATTCTCTGTCACTGCCAGGGTTCCCGCAGAGCCCGTAAAGCCGGATACATATTCTCTGCACTTAAAGTATTCGTGCACATATTC
>CAZLTX010000133.1:0-1311 GCA_964562555.1 uncultured Oscillospiraceae bacterium | reverse complement strand
GCACAAAAATCTTTGAATGAATATAATTCGATTTGTATTTTAGCCGTCAAAGTGCTTGACGCATGAGGCTGAAAAAGGGTAAAATAGTCATTGCGGGCGTGCCGCAGCTGAGAACAGCAACGGACACTACTGCGGCTGTCCTCAGCTGCGACGGCGGCTCGTGTGAACCGAGCCGCCGAGGCCTTCGGCCGCACGCCCGCCCCAACCCTAATCATCGAAAACTGTTACATGCAAAGAAACAAAGGATTATACATATGAATCAGAAAGAAATACGTGAAATCAAAAAACGCTTTAAGCCCGAAAAGGACAACATCAGCCGAATCTACGGCTGCTATGTAAACGCTGCACATGAAATAGTCACAAGACTCGATATGTCCGTCGGCATGATGGGCGAGGAGGAAGCCGAGCTTTATCTCAAGCTGCTGAAAAAAACTCTTTCCGGCACCCTCGGTAAAAATCTCATGGATATCGAATTTTCAACCGCACAGGTAGAAAACAGCGACGAACACCGCCTCTTGCAGTCACTCAGACTTTCACATCTCAAGGACGAAAATCTTCGTGAGCTTTTCTACAGCAGAATCATCGACTCACTGAATTTCGGTGAAGAAAGCTATGTTATTTTGCTTGCCTCCGACTCATATGATGTTCCTTTCAAGGGCAGCGACGACGAAATTTGGTCCGAGGGCTCAGGCGAGGTATACGACTACATACTCTGCTGTATCTGCCCGGTCAAGGACGCAAAAAACGCACTCCGCTACTCTGCCGACGAGCAAAGCTTTCGCAGCACCTCCACAGGTCATGTGCTCGCCGCTCCCGAGCTCGGCTTTCTGTTTCCGGCATTTGATGACAGAGGTGCAAACATATATAACGCACTGTACTACAGCAAGGCGGTTTCGGACATTCACGATGAATTTATCTCCGCTGTTTTCAACACCGAAAAGGTTCCTATGTCAGCAAACGCTCAAAAGATTACCTTCAGCGACGTATTGACCGAAACACTCGGCAGCGACTGCAGCCTTGAGCTTGTCAAGGCAGTACACGGAGAGCTTCGTGAAAAGCTGCTGCTCCACAAGGAAAGCAAAAATCCCGAGGCTCCGGAGCTTTATGTCGAAGATGTCGACGATGTACTGAGCAGAAAAGGAATTTCCGCAGAAAAAATCACAGCTTTCAACGAAGCCTGCCGCACTCAGTTCGGTGAAACGCCTTCACTTAACCCCGGCAATCTTATGGAAACCTCGAAATTCGAAATGAAAACGCCTCAAATCAAAATCACCGTCGATCCCGACTACACCGACAAAATAGATGTGAAAA
>CAZLTX010000132.1:0-3822 GCA_964562555.1 uncultured Oscillospiraceae bacterium | reverse complement strand
TGTCGGCTTTCATTTTTTTGTTTTTTGACTATTCTTCGTCTTCGTATTCCTCTGCAGCTTCTTCGTCAGCTTCTGCTTCAGGTGCTTCAACTGTCTGCTTGATGCTCAGGCTGATTCTCTTTCTTTCGGTATCGATTTCAAGAATCTTAGCGTCAACTGTCTGTCCCAGAGTAAGCTCCTCTGCGATGTCGTTAACTCTCTTGTGAGCAACCTCGGAAATATGTACCAGTCCGTCAAGACCCGGTTCAAGTTCTACGAATGCACCATATTCCTTAATCTGAACAACCTTGCCTGTAACAACCTGTCCAAGCTGATACTTTTCGTCGATAACCGACCAAGGCTCAGGTGTAGTCTGCTTGAGGCCGAGGGAAATCTTGCCTTTTTCTTCGTTCATGGATAAGATCTTAACCTTAACCTGATCGCCGATCTGCAGAACTTCCTGCGGATGTTTCAGCTTACCCCAAGAAATTTCGGAGATGTGAAGTAATCCGTCGATTCCGCCGAGATCTACGAATGCACCGTAGTCGGTAAATCTCATTACTGTTCCGTCAACCACATCACCTACATTGAGGCTGTTCCATACTGCTTCGATTTGTTTCTTCTTTTCTTCTGCAAGAATAACCTTATGTGAGAATACTGCTCTGCCTCTCTTAAGGTCAACTCTTGTAACCTTAACGGTTAATTCCTGTCCGATAAATTCATCGGCGTTTTCAACGAACTTGTCCGAAAGCTGAGAAAGCGGAATAAAACCGGAAACTTCCTTGTATGCAGCAATAACGCCGCCGTTAACCTGTCTTACGACTTTAACCGTGATGATTGCATCATTTTCTTTTGCTTCTTCGATCTCATTCCAGTGCTCATTCACTTCCAGTTTCTTCTTAGAAAGTGTAATAACGCCTTCACCATCATCTGTCTTAACCACTTTAGCCTGGATTTCATCGCCAGCCTTGAATAAGTCGCTTAACTTCTGGTCTCCTTCCAATGTTACTTCTTCTTTCGGAATAATTCCGTCTTTTTTACAACCCATGTCAACGATGATTCCATTTTCAGTAACCTGATGTACCGTTCCGTTAACAACTTCGTTGAGTCTTGGAAGTCTCATAGCTCCGTCTAAATCATATTCTTCGGTAGCAAGCAGTTCTTCCATGCTCATTTCTTTTTTTTCACTCATGGTAGCAATAACCTCCTTAATTACGCATTCAGGTGTCGATGCACCTGCCGCAATCCCTATTTTATTACATTTTGCGATTTCGTGCAACGGTAAATCTGCAATTTTTTCAACAAAAAATGTTTTTTTGCACTTTTTTTTGGATATTTCGAATAATTTCTGCGTATTCGAGCTTTCGCTGCCTCCGATTATAAGCATCGCATCACATTTTTCGGCAAGCTCGCTGCAGCTTTTTTGTCTGATGGAGGTTGCACTGCATATGGTATTTTTGACCTCGGCAGCTTTGCCCGCCCTATGGAATTCATCGATTACCTCATCAAAAAGCTGCTTTTTGATGGTGGTCTGTGCCACGATAAAAAATGATTTCGCCATCGCATTTCCGCCGCTTGAGGATTTGTTATCGCTAAGGAAAGCCTTTGCCTCGTCTGCCGAATTCAAAATGACGGCACTGTTTTCGCACCATCCGTTTATTCCCTTTACTTCTTGATGATTTTTATCTCCTACTATTACTACCTGCTTTCCGTTTCGGTACGCCTCTTCAGCCAAGAAATGTATTTTCTTTACGAACGGGCAGGTAGCATCTACAAGCCTGCACCCTGCTTTCTCTGCGGCATCGAAGAATGCCTTGGTTTCTCCGTGTGAGCGAACGACCACAACATCATCGGGTCTGACGCTTTCCAGTGTGTCGATTATGCTTACACCCTTTTCCGCAAGCTCGTCCGTCACGGATTTATTGTGTATCAGCGGTCCCCAGGTGAAAATCCTGCCGCAGTCCGCCGCCTTCTTTTCTTTGATTTCTTCTTCTGTTTTTTCTATTGCCTGACGCACTCCGAAACAAAAACCGGAGTTTTCAGCCAAAAATATCTGTCTTTTGTTGTTCATATGCCTTACTTATCGTATTTCTCGAGGCTTTCCAAATATCTTTTGAACGATGCCTCCGAGCCGTTTTCCGTCGGTTTATAGTATTTCACGCCCTCTTTGTAGAGATTGTCGGGCAGATACTGCTGTTTCACATAGCCGCCGAAGGCATGAGGGTATTTGTAGCCCTGCCCGTAGCCGAGCTTTTGGGCACCCGAATAATGTGCGTCCTTCAAATGCGGCGGTACATCGTCGATTTTCTTTGTTTTGATGTCATTCATCGCCGCTTCGAGTGCCATGTATGCGGCATTAGATTTCGGTGCCGCTGCCATGAGCACGACCGCTTGAGAAAGATTTATGACAGCCTCCGGCATTCCGACCATTTCCGCTGCCTGCACACACGCCGTAACTATCGAAATTGCCGACGGATATGCCATGCCGACATCTTCGCTTGCCATTACCAAAAGCCGCCGTCCTATCATGCGTATGTCCGCACCGCCGTCGAGCAGGCGTGCCAGATAATGCACAGCTGCGTCCGGGTCACTTCCCCTTACCGACTTCTGCAGGGCACTCAAAAGATTATATCTGTCATCTCCCTTGTCGTAAAAGCCTATTTTTCTCTGCATGGCCTCCGCAACGATTTTGCTGTCTATCGTCTGCCCGTCCGAAAGGTTGTCCACGATAAAGCCTATCGTATCGAGTGCGACTCTCGCATCTCCGTTTGCAAGGTCTGCCAGTATGCTGACAGCCTCTTCATCATACTTGACATTGAGATTGCCGAAACCAATCTGCTTATCCGTCAATGCCCGCTTTATGATTGCTACTATATTAGCCTGTGAAAGCCGCTTAAACTCATAGATGTTCCGAACTCTGCTGATGATTGCGTTGTTTACCGAAAAGTACGGATTTTCTGTCGTGCTTCCGATGAATTTTATTACGCCCTCCTCAAGTGCCTTGAGCAGGCTGTCCTGCTGTAGCTTGTTCCATCTGTGAAACTCGTCTATGTATACATATGTGGTGCGGTTTTCAAGTCCGTAAAAGGACAGCTTCGCACCGTCAATCAGCTCCTTGAGCTCTTTTGTACCCGTTGTCGAGGCATTTATCTCGTGGAAATTTCCGTCCATTTCCTTGGCGATAATTCTTGCCAGCGTGGTCTTGCCTGTTCCTGACGGACCGAAAAAAATCGCCGAGTCAAAGGTTTTGTTTTTTATGGAATTATAGAAAAGTGAGCCTTCATACATGAAGTGCTCCTGTCCTACGAAATCTTCTAACCTGTCCGGTCTCATTCTGGTTGAAAGAGGTATCATTCTGTTTCTCCTGCTTTTGTTTTACTGAGAAAACGAGGTTATGAACACCTCCTCGGCGTTCTTCTCCTTGCTTTCCTCGAGTGCCTCAAGTGCTGCCGTTCTGTCCTCAAGCACAGGGCTTATCACCTTAAACACATCGTCTGTTTCTATGATTTTGGTTTCAATGCCCTTGATACGCAGAGCCTCGGAAAGCTTTTCGGCTGCGTCCTTTGTGGAAAAGGCTCCGAATTGCAGAGCATAGCCCTCCTGAGGCATTTCGGAGTCTGTCGCATCTGCTGCCTCGGCCTCGGCATCGCTGTCCGAGTCCGTCCCTTCCTCGCTTTTCGTATCGGAGGCAGCCGCTGTGTTCGCATCCTCAGCCGATTCGCCGTCCTTGTCTTTCGGCGATTCGGCAGCCTCGTCCTGCTTTAGCTGCACAGGGCTCTCATCAGCATTATAACCTATCAGCGGCCCGATTACAAACCTTGCCGTCAAAAAACCCAAAAAAAT
>CAZLTX010000131.1:0-3827 GCA_964562555.1 uncultured Oscillospiraceae bacterium | reverse complement strand
ATGGTGACTCATCGGGGAATCGAACCCCGATCAACGCCTTCGGAGAGCGCTACTCTATCCGTTGAGCTAATGAGCCGTATTTTTTCGTTTGTATGTGAAATCTGTACAGGGAAAGCTTGAATTGTTCCCCGCCTCTTAAGAAAAGGCGGGGAACATTTGCACTTAGCTTATAGTATACAATTTTTTCGGCTAAAAGTAAAGCACGGATTTTCGCTTATTTGCTACGTCTTCCTGCTCCGCCTCCACGGCTGCCTCCACCGCCGCCTCGGCTCATGCCGCCTCCTCGGCTTCCGCCAAAGGAGCCGCCCGACGATCTTCTGCCTGCTCCGCCGGAAGAGCCACCGAACAGACCTCCGCTCGGCTTTCCGAACGAACCGCCCGCTGCACGAGGTGGTTTGGAAGGTCTGCCGCCGCCCGGGCGTGAAACGCCCGTCGGCCGAGGCGGTCTGTTGCCTGACGGCCTCGGCGGCCTTCCGCCATACGGTCCCTCAGGCGGCATTGGCGGAGGCGGCGGCGGTGTTCTTCTCCTGCGAGGTCTGCTCACAGGCACATAAACCGTCCCACCGTAGCTTCTTCTGCGTCTGCGATTGCTCTTAAGTATTGCCGAAATCGCCGCTATAATAATCAGTATAGCAACTATTCCTATTACCATGCTCATGATATCAACATCATCGTCCTCATAGTAATAATCATAATCCTCGTAACCGCTGCCCGCATAGCCGCCGGCATAAGAACTGTCCTCATAATAATCGTATACGACCTCGTAAAGCCTGTCAAAGGTCTTTCTTACACCGTCACTGTAATCTCCTGCCGCAAAATCGTCCTCGAGATAATCCCAAAGTATGTCGCTTATCTCACCGCTTGTCAGAACGCTCTCAAGTCCCGTGCCCTGCATACACCAGTAATTTTCCTCACCGATGACCAAAAGCAGCAGCACGCCGTTATCCTCTGACGCATCGCCGATTTCCCAGCTGTTAAACATTTTGTAAGCATAGTCCTCGATATCCATTCCGTCCAGGAAATCAACCGTAGCCACTACGATTTGTCCTCCGCAGAGATTTTCGAGAACCGCATTTTGTTCAATTATATAGTCCTCGGTGGACTTGTCGATAACCTTCGCATAGTCTGCCACATAAAAGTCATCAGACGCAGCCGGTACTCCCGCAAACGCACTTCCGCACGAAAGCATCAGAACCAGTGCCGCCATCGATACTATCGAAATCAATTTCTGTTTCATATTTTTCACTCTTATCTTCCGTTCACCGTACCGCAATACTCTGCGTTACACTCAATACCTTACAGGTGCTCCCTTTACAGGTGTCAGCAATTCAATCAGACTTGCCGGAAAATGCCCCAAAATTTCATTGTATTCGGCAGCATAGCTGTTATACGGGTCATGGCTTATCGTGTCGTTTCTTGAATTAAAATCGGCATAAATACGCTGACTGTAGCTTTCGTCCTTTTCGGACAGCTTTTCATCGTCCAGCTTCCACATCAAGTCACCCATCGCAACGTCCATCTCCGCATTTGCCTCGAACATTGCCGTAATATCGCCGTCTGCTTTCGTGTACGCATTTACAGCCTCTGCAGCCGATTCAAGCACGCTGTCGCCCGCAGACAGATACTTTTTCGCTATCGTCTGCATATTCGTCAGTGCATTTGCCCTCTCTGCCATATCATTGGCAACACATATTCCGTCTCCGTCCTCACCGAGGAAGAAAACATCTGCTGCCTTTTGATACTGTCCGGAAAGTCCGGCATAGCCGCCCAGCAAAAATCCGCCCGCAATCAGTACGATCATCAGGATAAAGCAAATTCCTTTGTTTTCTAAAATCTTCATAACGAATTTAGCCTCTCATCTCAAGCATCTTGTCCTTAAGCTGAGTTTCGATATTCATCAGCTCAACCTCTGCCGCTTTACGTTTCTCTCTGCCTTCGTTCTGGATTTTAACTACCTCGTCAAGAGTATCTATCAGCATTTGATTGGTGTGCTGTAAGGTTTCGATGTCCACGATGCCTCTTTCGGATTCCCTTGCAACGCCGACAGTCGTTTCCTTAAGCAGCTTTGCATTCTTCTCCAAAAGCTCGTTTGTCGTATCGGAAACCGCCTGCTGTGCTTTCATAGCCTGCTCGCTGTGAGCAAGACCGAGTGCAAGCACCATCTGACTCTTCCAAAGCGGAATTGTGTTGATCAATGTCGTCTGTATCTTTTCGACCATCAAAGTGTCATTGTTCTGAATAAGTCTGATCTGAGGTCCCATCTGAAGAGAAATCGTTCTCGTCAAATCAAGGTCATGCAGCTTCTTTTCAAAACGGTTTGCAAGGTTGGCAAGATCGTTTGCTGCCTGTGCATCCTCCATCGAGCCTGTTTCTTCAGCCTTTGCACGCAAAGCCGGAAGTGTAACGTTCTGTACCTCCTCAAGCTTTTTCTTACCTGCAACTATGTAAAGCGAAAGCTGCTTGAAGTTAGTAAGATTTGCCTTAAACATCTCGTCCAAAACAGCGATATCCTTAGTCAGCGTGATCTGGTGTCCCTCCAAAACATCTACAACCTTTTCAACATTAACCTCAGCTCTGTCATACTTCGCCTTCATTTCAGCAATTCCGCTGCCTGCTTTCTTGAACAGTCCCAAAAATCCTTTTTTCTGTTCGTTCGGATCAAAACCCTTGAGCTCTACAACCAGCTCCGTAAGTGCATCTCCGACCGTTCCGAGGTCCTTTGTTCTGACTTTTTCCAAAGCCATATCGGAAAACTGCGTAATCTTGGTCTGTGCATCGGCACCGTACTGTAAAATGTGATTGGTATTGGTAATATCGATTTTGGCTGCGAATTCCTCCACTGCCTTTTTTTCAGCCTCCGTAAGCTGAATTTTGTCCTCGATATTGACTTCCTTTACCGGTGCAGGCTGTTCTGCAACAGCCGCTGCCGTTTCCGATACAGCAGCTTCTTCTCCCGGTAAAACCAAGGTAGGGATTTCAGCCTCAGCCGTAGCTGCCGCCTCTGCCATTGCTTCCATAGTTTTCATTTCTTCAGACATTATTCTTTTCCTCCGTTCATCTCATTCAATATATCGTCAAAATTCATTTTATTAACATTTGCAGCGTCCTTGTTCATGAGCTGTTTCAAAACCTCGATATCCGTTTCGATGCTCATTTTATCGTCCTCGAACATATCATCGAGATACTGCTTCAGGCTTTCGTCCACCTTTTCAAGTCCGTCCTCGATGCTTGCCATCGAAGCCGTGATGTTCGCACCGTCTGTGCCCTGCTGTTCGAGATTGATATAATTCTTCACCAAATCCACTATCATAGGCACATAATGCACCGCAACCTTTCTGATTTTGCTGCGATCCTTAGGACTTTTCTCCAGATTGTCTGCAAGCTTTTCCAGAGTACACGCCATGCTCTCGACCTTTGCCGAAACAGCTTGACTGCCGATCTGCGTTTTCATTTTTTTAAGCTCATCTCTGCCGTCATCGAGTTTTCTCGAAAGCTCATCTGCTCTCGCCTTCACAGGTGTAGGCTTAGGCATTGCCGCAAGCTGCTTTCGTCGCTTACTGCCGAGGAAAACTCCCACAGCCAAAGCTATGACCGCCGTTACAAGCAGCCATAAAATTTCGTAGACGTTAAATATAAACGATAAAACAAAGAACACGCCTCCCGCCGCAAGGTACGGCAGCCCCGCAGGCATCGGTTTCTTCACTTCACCCTTTTCTTCGTTTTTTGCTTTTGTTGTATTTTGTTCTGCCATAATAAACAGTTCCTTTCAGCCGATTATCTCGGCACAATATATTTTACTATATTTTCATGTTTTAAGCAATAAAAAA
>CAZLTX010000130.1:2747-3832 GCA_964562555.1 uncultured Oscillospiraceae bacterium | reverse complement strand
TGGTAATTTCGACAGGGGTTTCGATAGCGGAATTTATCGCTCTCCGTTCGGAGAGCGGCAGGGCATGGCTTGCGGGAGCACTGAAACTGGCAGAACTTGAGGAAAATTCCGCACTGATGACTATACTCGGTCCGGATTTCATATCTATGGCGGCTGTATTCTTTGCGATACTGGCGGTGATAGTTTTGGCGATATTCACCTACATTAACTATAGGCTAACAAGGCCGGACAGAATTTTTTACTAAACTGAAATGAGGAAAAAACATGATCTATGTACATTTGGCAACAGGATTTGAAGAAATAGAGGCACTTACGGTTACCGATGTTCTGCGTCGGAGCGGAGCAGAGGTAAAGACGGTTTCGATAACAGAGGAGAAGCTTGTGACGGGTGCACACGGTATTGCGGCAGAGGCGGATATACTTTTCGATGAGGCGGATTATTCGGCTTGCGAAATGCTTGTGCTGCCGGGCGGTATGCCGGGAACGGTAAATTTAGGCAAGCATGCGGGGCTCACATACGAACTTAAGACTGCGGCGAAAGCCGGAAAATGGGTCTGTGCTATATGTGCGGCGCCTATGGTACTCGGCAATTTAGGGCTGCTCGAGGGCAGAAAAGCGACTATTTATCCGGGCATGGAGGGTCATCTGCTCGGAGCCGATGCGGTGAATGCGGCGGTAGTATGTGACGGAAACATCATCACTTCTATGGGTCCGGGAACCGCCATGGAGTTTGCTTTTGCACTTACAGAGGCGTTGTTCGGCGAGGAAAAGGCGGACGAGCTCAGAGATGAAATGATTTACGAGTAGAGGTGAAAAGTTATGAGCTATGTTGTGGATTACCACGTACATTCACATTATTCGGACGGAACCATGAGTCCGGTGGAGCTTGTCAGAAAATATAAGGATGCCGAGTATGATATAATTGCGATTACCGATCACGACGGTATAGACGGTGTCAAGGAGGCAAGCATAGCGGGAGAGGCCGTTAAGCTGAAGGTTTTGACGGGCGTGGAGCTGTCTGCGGATCACCGCTTCGTGCCGGCAGACGCAGCCGACAACGACAAAAGTATTCGTGTGGAGCTGCA
>CAZLTX010000130.1:0-2647 GCA_964562555.1 uncultured Oscillospiraceae bacterium | reverse complement strand
GGAAGGAAAGCTCTTCGAATCGCCGAAGGTTAAGGCAATAAGAAAGGAAAAGCTTGCGGCAGTTGAGGCAATAAAGCTGATTTCCGATGCCGGCGGCATGGCGGTGCTTGCACACCCTGCGAAAATACGAGGCATGGGAAAACGTGGTAGTGACGAATTCTGGAAGAACATGAATGTCCTTATAAGGGACTTGAAAAAATCCGGACTGAAGGGAGTGGAATGTTACCACCCCGACCACAGCGAGGAGGAAGCATGGAAGCTCTTCGAGATAGCTGCGAAATATCATTTGCATGTTACCGAGGGGTCTGATTTTCACGGAGAGGAGAAATAGAAGATGAAGGTTAAGTTTTGCGGAGCATCTATAGGAGTTACAGGCTCTTGTCATTTGATTTCAACAGAAAATCATAAGATTTTGCTTGACTGCGGTCAATTCCAGGGCGGCAAGGAAACCGAGCGTATGAACGAGGAGCCGTTTCCGTTCGATCCCGAGGCTGTCGAATGTGTTATACTCAGTCATGCACATATCGACCACTGCGGCAGACTTCCGCTGTTGGTAAAGAGAGGCTTTAAGGGTGCGATTTACTGCACCGACGCTACTGCGGATTTGCTGGAGGTCATGCTCAAGGACAGTGCGTACATTCACGAAAAGGACGCTGAGTGGCAGACAAAGAAAAATCTCAGAACGGGCAAACCGCCTGTAGAGCCGCTCTATACGATTAAAGATGCGGAAAACGCCTTGAAGCTCGTAAGACCTGTGCTTTACGATCAGCTTGTTGAGATAAATCCGGAGATGAAGATGGTGCTCAACGATGCGGGACATATACTCGGCTCTGCAATAACCGAGCTTTGGATTACCGAAAATGAAGAGGGCGGAGAGGCTAAAACCTCCAAGCTGGTATTTTCCGGTGACCTCGGCGTTGAAAACCGTCCGATACTTCGTGACCCTGTGAAGATTAAAAAGGCTGATTTCGTTATCATGGAAACGACTTACGGAAACAGACTTCACCCTGCGAACTCGACGAGCATAGACGAGCTGATAGCGATAACTCTCAAGACGGTAAAACGCGGAGGCAGCGTTATAATCCCGTCGTTTGCGGTAGGCAGAACTCAGGAGCTGATTTATCAGTTCAACATGTTCTATGAGCATCACCCTGAATACGAGGATATTCTCGGCAAGGTCAATGTATACATCGACAGCCCGATGGCAACCACAGCGACAGAGGTTTTCAAGAAAAACGCACAGGTATTCGACGATGAAACCAAGGCATATATATTGAGCGGAGATCACCCTCTTGATTTCCCTAATCTTAAATTTACCAGAAATACGGCTGACTCACAGATGCTTAACGATGACAAGACGGCTAAGATTATCATTTCCGCAAGCGGCATGTGCGAGGCGGGCAGAATTCGCCATCATCTGAAGCACAATCTTTGGGACAGCAGAAACAGCATCGTTTTTGTAGGCTATCAGGCAGAGGGAACTCTCGGCAGAATTTTGGTCGAGGGTGCGAAGGAGGTCAAGCTCTTCGGAGAGCCTATAATGGTCGGTGCCGAAATTTACAATCTTGAGGGATTTTCGGGTCACGCAGACCAAAAGGGACTGCTCGACTGGCTCGGCGGTTTCCAAGCTGAGCCTAAGCACATTTTCCTGGTTCACGGCGAAACAGACTCCAAGACTGACTTTGCCGCAAAGGTAAAGGAGGTCTACGGCTATGAGCCTATAGTTGTAAACGGGAATACCGAATACGAGCTGGAAAGCGGCGAAATTCTCAGCAGGGACGAGGTTCTTCGTGAAGCACTCGACCAAGAGGACATCGAAAATCTGAAGAATAAGCTTTCCGCGATAAAGGGCGAGCTTGAAACAGTAATCGCAAGTGCACAGAATGCGGTTTCCGATGAGATTTCGCTGCAAAAGCTGACTCAGATAAACAATATAGTGCAGGAGCTTGAAAAAGCGTCGCTTAATTTGGGTGCCTCGGTCTTGGCAGAGGACAGAGATGAAACGCCGCTTTCCGAAAAGGAGAAGCTGAAATGATGGACAATGTTATCGTCATCGGGATTGCGGGCGGCACCGGCTGCGGCAAAAGCACGATGATAAACAAAATCAAAGAAGAATTCAGTGAAAAGATTACGATTATAAGTCACGATTTTTATTACAAGCAGCATAATGATATATCCTTTGAGGATCGCAAGCTTTTGAACTATGACCACCCGAACGCTTTCGATACGGAGCTGATGATCGAGCATATAAAAAGGCTTGCACAGGGCGAGTGTATCGAAAGACCCGTATATGATTTTACGATTCACAACAGGATAGATGAAACGGTCACCGTCAAACCCGCAAAGGTTATAATCGTAGAGGGCATACTGATCTTCGAGTGCAAGGAGCTTAGAGATTTGTTTGACATCAAGGTTTTCATCGACACAGATGCGGATGTAAGAATTATACGAAGGATAATCCGTGATGTCAACGAGCGTGGCAGAACGCTTGACTCCGTAGTCAGCCAGTATTTGACGACAGTCAAGCCAATGCACGAGCAGTTTGTCGAACCGAGTAAAAAATTTGCGGACATCATAGTGCCGGAGGGCGGCTACAATATCGTGGCACTCGAAATGCTCACCGAGAGAATACACGCACTGCTCGAAC
>CAZLTX010000129.1:0-3851 GCA_964562555.1 uncultured Oscillospiraceae bacterium | reverse complement strand
CCGTATATAAATATGATAATTGTCTGTGCCGTTTTTGTAATTATCGGAGTTTTGTTGGGAAACGGTGCGGTATATTTTTTTAACAGAATACCTGCGAAGTGGCTTGTGGACTACGGCGAGGAGCCTGATGAGGAGCTGCTGCATCCGAGCGTGCAGCGTGTCAAAAGCACACCGTGGAAGTTTATCTTTACGGGCTTTTTCATAGTGGTGGGAGTCGAGCTGGGACTGAGCGATCCGAATTACGCCTTTGCTGCCGTACTTGCAATGTGGCTGCTTTTGGAGATGTCGATAGCGGACATTAAATATATGATAGTGCCTGATCAGTTCATTTTGCTTTTGCTCGTGTGCGGAATCGGTCTGATACCGAGCCTCGACGGCAGTCTGAAAAACAGCATAGCCGGAGCCTGTGCGGGACTTTTGGTGCTTGGACTGATGGCGATAATCGGCAGGCTGATATATAAGCAGACCGCTGTGGGCGGTGCCGATATCAAGCTTTTTACGGTGCTGGGGCTTTTGACCGGGCTTTCGGGGATAGTCTTTATTTTCGTGACGAGCACCTTCGTTTCGGCAGGACATTTTGTAATTCTTTTGATTGGAAAAAAAGCAAAACGAACGGACAGACGACCGATGGTGCCGTATATTGCGGCAGCGGCGGCATTTTATATGATTTTCTTGGAAAAATGGCTGTATGATGGGTTCAATATTTTAATTTAAGGGTATCTTAATGGAAAGAAATATTTTGCTGACAATAGAATATGACGGCAGCGGTTTCAGCGGTTGGCAGAGGCAGCCTCATGCGAGAACGGTGCAGGGCGAGCTTGAACAGGTGCTTTCGAGGGTTTGCAGATGCGAGATAAGTCTGAACGGGACAAGCCGCACAGATGCGGGGGTTCATGCACTCGGACAGCGAGCATCGTTTAAGGGCGATTTCGGTATACCGACAGACAAGATAATGCTTGCTGCAAACAATCTTTTGGCAGGCGGTCAAAATTCACAGGTCGGGGTCGGTGATGTGAGGATAACAGAGGTATGCGAGATGCCGACGGATTTTCATGCACGCTTTGATTCCAAGGGAAAAACCTACAGATATGTGATAAGAAACAGCGAGGAGCCGGATATTTTCCAAAGAAACTACTGCTATCAGGTGAAGAAGGCTTTGAACCTCGATGCTATGAGGGCAGCGGCGGAGTATATCGTCGGAACGCACGATTTCAAATGCTTTCAGGCTGCCGGAGGAAACGAAAGGATCACAACGGTCAGAACTGTTCACAGGCTCGACATATACACACAGGGAAAAAGTGTTATAATAGAAGTTACCGGCGACGGTTTTCTGTACAATATGGTTCGGATAATCGTCGGGACCTTGGTCGAGGTCGGACTCGGCAAAAAAACAGCGGAAGAGCTTCCGAGAATAATCGAAAGTAAAGACAGGCAGAATGCGGGGCACACGGCACCTGCGGCAGGACTGTATTTAGTCAAAATATATTATGCGGAGCAAAAGGAGATTAGCGATGAAAAGACCGAGCTGGGATGAATATTTCATGGAAATGGCTGAGCTTACAGCCAAGCGTTCAACCTGCATGAGAAGAAATGTGGGAGCCGTTATCGTAAAGGACAAGCACGCGATTGCCACAGGCTATAACGGTGCACCGAGAGGTATTGCACACTGCGAGGAGCGGGGCGGCTGCCTCAGACAAAAGCTCGGAATACCGTCGGGTCAAAGACATGAGCTTTGTATGGCACTTCATGCGGAGCAAAATGCGATAATTCAGGCGGCATCGATGGGTCACGCCATAGAGGGCGGCACGATTTACATAACTCATCAGCCGTGCGGCATATGTGCCAAGATGATAGTCAATGCGGGAATCAAGAGAATAGTTGTCCGTGAGGGCTATCCCGACGAGCTTGCACTGGAAATTCTCGACGAGGCAGGGCTGAAGGTTGAAAAGTTAGTGCCCGAAGAAAAAACGACGGAAGAATAAAAGACACAAGAAGAACAAGGACAGGAAAAGGAAGTATAGAGGGAAGCGTATATGTACAGTACACTTTGGTTGACTTTTTTATTGGCGTTCGTATTGGCACTGGTGATGACACCTGTTGCAATAAAGCTCGCACCTAAAATCGGTGCGATGGACGTGCCTAAGGACAGCAGAAGAATGCACACAAAAGCGATGCCGAGATTCGGCGGACTGGCTATATTCACGGGAACGACGATTTCGACGGCTGTATTTTTGATGCAGCTTGATAACCGTATCGTGGGAATATTGGTCGGAGGCATATTGATATATATTTTGGGAATTGTCGATGATTTGAAAAACCTGCCTGCAAAGGTGAAATTCCTGGGGCAGACCGTAATTGCGGTTATCATGTATATGTACGGAATTCGTATAGAATTTCTGAGCAATTTCTTCGGTGTGGGCAAGAGTGAGCTGAGCACGGTTCTTTGCTTTGTGGTCACAGTCGTTTGGATCGTGGGTATAACCAACACGGTAAACCTCATAGACGGACTTGACGGACTTGCGGCGGGAACCTCGGCGATTGCCTCGCTTTGCATAGCCTATGTGGCATATATACACGGAATGTATTTGGCAGCGGGAGCGATGCTGGCACTTGCGGGCGGAGCACTCGGATTTTTGCCGTATAACTTTTATCCTGCAAAAATTTTCATGGGTGACGGCGGTTCGCTTTATTTGGGCTTCATGCTCTCCACGATGTCGATACTGGGACCTGTAAAAAGTGCCACGGTTGTGGCGGTGATAATACCGGTGCTGGTGCTCGGCGTTCCGATTTTCGATACGGCGTTTGCGATTTTCAGAAGGCTTGTCAACAAGCGGCCTATAATGGAGGCTGATAAGGGACATTTGCATCACAGACTGATGAAGCTCGGCTACGGACAGCGTAGGGCAACGCTTATGCTTTACGGGGTCAGCGGAATCATGGGAATTGCGGCGGTTACCTTCAGCAGAGATTTGTTCGTGGAAACGGCGGGACTGTTTGCAATCGCACTTATGTTCATATATATTTTCTTGACAGATGCAAATCATATAATGCCGCAGATAAAGACACCGAAGGACGTGCCGACGAACACACCGGAGGATTTGGCAAGGATAAATGCGGCGGAAAAGCTTTCCGAAGAGGAAAAAAAGGAACAGGACAGTGATGCAAAATGCTGATAAACAGAGAAAAAAACAAGGAAAGCAGAGGAAATAAAGAAAGCGGGGAAAGCAAGGAAACAAGGGTCGCACTCATAAGCATTATCGTTGAAGAGCAGGAGGCTGCCGCCGGTATAAATGAGCTGCTGCACGAGTATCGGCAGTATGTGATAGGACGCATGGGAATTCCTTATCCCGCAAAAAATATTTCTATTATAAGTGTTGCCGTCGATGCACCGCAGGACGCAGTGAGTGCACTTTCGGGAAGACTCGGTGCTCTTGACGGAGTAAGCACGAAAACCGTATATTCCAAGCTTTGAACTGAAGTGATTTCGGCAGCGGCAGTGGCTGAGAAGGATAAAGATAAATACAAATACGAAGCAACGGAGTACGGATATTATGGAGTTGGAAACGCCCCTTTGCGGGTGTTGACATAAAAAATTCTAAGGCGAAAGGGGCGGAGCTGATGCCGCTTGCTGACGCAAAAGAAAGGAAATTGAAAAATGAAAACGAAACAGAGAAGAAACGGTGTGAAGAAGCAGAGTTCGGTGCTGCTTGCTTTACTGCTTGTGATGATGCTGCTGATGACGGCACTGACAGGCTGCGGACAGACTGCGGCAGACGATACGGACATACCGGATACTGTAAGTGCGGTGGTTAATGTAGCGGCACTGAACGGACCTACGGGTATGGGTATGG
>CAZLTX010000128.1:0-3858 GCA_964562555.1 uncultured Oscillospiraceae bacterium | reverse complement strand
ATACTGCAAATCACAGCACTGTGCCTCGGAAAAGGCTATGCCGTTACGGCAGATATAGCTGTTTTGTATCTTATCTTTGCAATATTTTTTGTTTCAGAAACACCGAAATGTCGTACTTGCTGAAAATTTTTATAAAAAGCTCACACTCCCGTACTTTTATTTCACCGGCATATATGATAGAATTGTATCGTTGTGATACTGCATTACCGCAAATCGCAGGATAATATAAAGGATAGTATAAAACAGGATTGTATTTTATGAACAATTTATCAGATAGATTATTTATAGCGACATTTTCCGAGGATGCTCTTAATGCGGCCAAGGATTTCGCCGTGGGAATTGAAATCAATCATACCTGCATTTCCGAGGGGCTTGACCCATCGAATCGTGACCGCCTGCTGACGGAGATACGCAGTGATATCGATGCTGCGGGAATTTCATCTCCGAAAAAGCTTTTTCTGCACGGACCTTTCACGGAGATACACCCCGCTGCGATAGACTATCGTATGCGAGAGCTTGCTGCCGAAAGGCTTAATCAAGCATATGAGGTCTGTGCCGCACTCGACATAAATCGCATGGTGGTTCATACAGGTTGGCTTCCTTTTATATATTTCAAGGAATGGCAGGCGGAAAAGGGTGCGGTCTTTTGGCAGAGCTTTATGGCAGATAAGCCCGACGATTTTCGCATTTATGTCGAAAATGTACTCGATGATGAGCCGTACATGCTGCTTGACATGATGGAGCGTATCAATGATCCCCGCATCAAGCTTTGCCTCGATATCGGACATGCACATGCGATGACACAGGCAGAGATTACGGTTGAAAAATGGATAGAGCTTTTGGGACAGCATATCGGACATTTTCATCTGCACAACAACGACGGAAGCAGCGACAGTCACGCTGCTTTCGAATGCGGAACTATGGATATCTGCGGCATTTTACAGCTTATCGGCATATGCTGCGACCGTGACGTGACCATGACAATCGAGGCACGTGATGCGAGGAGCTGTCTTTCATGGCTGAAAGCACACGATTTCATATAACAAAACGACTATAAGTAATAACAATATTCAGCTTACAGGTTACAAATAACAAATAACAAATAACAGATTCCAGATTAGGGAGGTGGGCATATGCAGCAAGCTATGCAGTTACAGGAAATTCTCGATACCATAGATGAAATGGGAGATTTGAGCAGCGAGGCGATTGATGCGGCAAAGGAGCGTCAGGAAATTCTCGCAAAGCCTACCGGAGCACTCGGAACACTTGAGGATATCTCGGTTCAGCTCGCAGGCATTACCGGTAAGGTTAAAAACGATATGAAAAAGCAGGCTATCGTCATCATGTCTGCGGACAACGGCGTCGTGTCCGAGGGAGTTGCCTCGGCTCCGCAGTCTGTCACTCTTTCACAGACCATAAACTTTACTCGGCACTTTACGGGCGTAAGCTCCATGGCAAAATATTTCGGCATAGACCTGCTCGTTGTCGATGTAGGTGTCAAATTGCCTATTCCCGAAAAGCTGTATTCGGCTGAAATGCTTGAACACAGCTGTGCTTCGGACGGCGGCTGTGAAAACGGACTTACGAAAAAAATCGTAAATCGCCGTATTGCGGACGGCACCAAAAATCTTGCAGTCGAGCCTGCCATGAGCGAGGCTGAGGCTATGCGAGCTCTTTTGACGGGAATCGAGGCTGTCGAGGCAATCAAACGCTGCGGCTATGATATTTTCGGTGTGGGCGAAATGGGTATAGGCAACACCACCACGAGTGCCTGTGTTTTGGCAGCTCTCTGCGGTAAATCAGGTGCTGAGGTTGTCGGTCGAGGCGGCGGTCTGAACGACGAAGGACTTGCGAAAAAAATCCGCATCGTAGACGATGCAATCGAAGGCCTTGATCCCGAAGATGTACTCGGTATTCTTGCCAAGGTCGGCGGTTTCGACATCTGTGCCATGGTCGGTGCCTTTTTAGGTGCGGCATATTACAAGCTTCCTGTCGTAATAGACGGATACATTTCTGCGGTTGCGGCACTTGCTGCCGCTCGTTTGGCTCCGAAGGCTGCAGCTTATATGTTCGGCTCTCATGTTTCCAAGGAGCAGGGATATCTTATCGCCATGGACGCTCTCGGCGTGAAACCGTTCTTTAACCTCGGTATGCGTTTGGGTGAGGGCAGCGGCTGCCCTATCAGCTTCAAGATTATTGAAACTGCTTGTGCGACAATGAACGGCATGGCGACCTTCGCAGAGGGCTCCATTGATGCCGACTATCTTGAAGAGGGCAAGAAAGGAAACTTCTTTTAATGAATATATTTATCAGCGGCGGCTGTAAAAACGGTAAATCTTATCATGCACAGGAGCTGGCTCGCAGCATGGCTCAGGAAAAAAATGTGCCCTTGTATTATCTGGCTACCATGATTCCCTGTGACGAGGAAGATGAGGCGAGAATCGCAAGGCATCTTTCGGAACGTGAGGGCTGGGGCTTTGACACAATCGAGCAGGGGCTGAATATCTGCGATGCCTTGACGGGAAAAACCGTTTCCGGTGCCGAGGTTTCATGCGACGGAGTTTTTCTCCTTGACAGCGTTACGGCACTTTTGTCCAATGAGATGTTTCGTGCGGACGGAACAATGGATTTAGACGCACCTCGGCGGCTGGCAGAGGAGCTTTCTCGTTTTGCTCGTGAAAGCGGAAACACGGTCTTTGTTTCCGACTACATTTATTCCGATGCAGACCGTTTCGACAAATACACCGAAGCGTACAGGCAGGGGCTCGCTCTGCTTGACAGAACTCTCGCAAAGCTGTGCGAGCAGGTCGTCGAGGTGTGCTACGGATTCAAATACTTGTACAAATAGCTACCAATACAAAGCTGCCGATTTTTGCGGTTTGTTTGCGGATTTTTTAATAAAACTTTTCAAAGAAAGGAATCGCTCTCCCGAATTTTCTTATCTCGTTTCGTGCGTGAGCGAATGTATTAAAATGAAAAAATATCTTACGGCTTTTCTTATGGCATGGGGCAATTTCTGCTCACTGCCTTGTCCTGTCAAGCGTTGGGACAGTAATCACACAAGTCTTATGCTCGGTTTCCTGCCGTTGATCGGTGCGGTCATAGGAATTGTTTGGGCTGCTGCATATTTCGCACTGGTTTATCTGGGTTTTCCGTTTTTTGCAGTTGCATTTCTAATTACATTTCTGCCTTTTGCGTTGTGTGGGTTCATGCACATGGACGGATTCATGGACTGCTGTGATGCCATCATGTCACGCAGACCGCTTGAGGACAGACAGCGTATTCTCAAGGACAGCAACACGGGTGCTTTCGCAGTAGTCAGCGTGATTTTCCTCGTCCTCGGATATTTCTGCTTCTTGTCCACTGCGGTAACGACGGGAGTCGATTTCGTAAATATGCTTATGATAGTGGTTCTCAGCCGCTCTGTTGCGGGGCTTCACGTTCTGCTCTGCCGCCCGATGGAGCAAAGCCAGTATGCGGCTATGCAAGACGACAATGAAAGCGACGGAAGCAGTGAAAACAGCGAAAGCAATGCGGTCATCGAGGACAACGGTGAAAGCGATGAAAGCGAAGTGAATGCCGCCGGTATTGATACGGCAAGCGAAAATGTATGCGAGCTTGAAAATGAAAGCGATTGCAACTGCAGCTGCGATACCGCTGTAATCTCGGCCCCGTCCGAAAAAACGCCGAAAAAGAACGGCATTATCCTGCTCTGTGTTTTGCTTGTAATTATCACGGCTCTCGCATTTTGGTGCTCAAGCTACTATATTGCGACTGCTCTCGTTTCCGTTTTCACGATTCTTGGCTCTTTGATTGCTATTCAGTATGCCAAGAAAAACCTTGCAGGCATGAGCGGTG
>CAZLTX010000127.1:0-3863 GCA_964562555.1 uncultured Oscillospiraceae bacterium | reverse complement strand
CTATTTCAAAACCGCACAATTTGTAGTATAATATCATTGTATGTAAAAACTCAGTGATAAATGCAAAAAGGGGACAGTATGATTACATTTGACCATGTTACGAAGAAATATCGCACCAACATCGGATTAGATGATGTCAGTGTACATATAAAAAAGGGTGATTTCGTCTTTCTGGTAGGACCCAGCGGTGCAGGCAAATCCACCTTTATCAAGCTTATATTAAAAGAAATAAATGCAGACGAGGGAACGATACGAGTAGGCGATTACGAGGTTACAAGCCTTTCAAACCGCCAGGTGCCGCAGTTCAGAAGACGTGTAGGCACGGTCTTTCAGGACTTCCGACTTCTGCCGAAAAAAACGGTTTTTGAAAATGTAGCCTTCGCCATGGAGGTTCTGCACAAAACACCGCGACAGATCAGAAAACAGGTGCCGCAGATTTTGAGCCTTGTAGGCATCAGCGATAAGGCACACAAATATCCGGACGAGCTGAGTGCGGGTGAGCAGCAGAGAGTTGCCATCGCCAGAGCCATAGTGAACAATCCTGCTGTTTTGATTGCCGATGAGCCGACGGGGAATCTTGACCCTAACACAGCGTGGGAAATAATGGATTTACTTGATCAGATAAACCTCAGAGGAACGACGATAGTCATGGTAACACATGCAAAGGATATAGTTGACCGCATGAAAAAGCGTGTCATTGCCATCGAAAAGGGCAAGATAGTCCGTGACGAGGAAGGACAATACGGATACAAGGAGGAATACTACGGTGCTGAATAGCTTAATTTACAACATCAAACAGGGACTCCTTCAGATTTTCCGCAACAGGGGAATGAGCCTTGCTTCAATTTTCTCGATTTTGGCAATGCTGCTTATATTGGGAATGTTTTTCGTTATAACCGTAAACATCAACCTGTTCACCGAGGTTGTAAAACAGGATTACGACCAGGTAGAGGTTTTCTTGACAGACGAAACGACGAAAGCCGATGCCGAGCTGCTGATGGCACAGATAGAAAAGCAGGACGGCGTTACGGACACGAGCTACAGGAGTAAAAAAGAGGCACTCCAAATATTAAAAGAACGCTGGGGTGAGAGCGGATATCTACTCGATTCCCTCGGAAATAACCCGCTGCCCGCATCCATTCTTATCAGTGTTGAGTCACTTGACAATGCGGGAAGTGTAGCGGCATATGCAGGCACGCTCGACGGCATAGAAGATGTGCAGTACTATCAGGAAACCGTCGAAAAGCTCACGAAGATAACGAACTTTCTTCAGGTGGGAGCACTCATAATCATGGGATTTTTGGTTATAGTTTCCGTAGTTGTCGTATCCAATACGGTTAAGCTCACGGTATTTGCCCGTGCCAAGGAGATTAAAATTATGCGTTATGTCGGTGCGACCAACTGGTTCATCAGAGGGCCGTTCCTTGCCGAGGGTATCATCATCGGTGTATTGGCAGCCCTGGTTTCGACCGGACTTATAGCACTGATATATAATGAGCTGATAAAAGCAATCGGAGCACAGGTACTGGCGATAGTGTCCATGCCGCTGATTTCAACAGGCTTTATGACGGTCAACCTTTTGATAATTTTCCTTGCACTCGGCACGAGCATCGGAGCATGCGGAAGTATAATTTCGATGAGAAGATTTCTTGAGGCATAGGAAAAGCTTTGAAGGACTGAAGTAAAAAGGGGAAAATGATGAAAAAACAGATGAAGAAAATCAGAAAAAAGAGCTTTTCGCTGTTCATGGTACTGATATTGCTGTTTACGCTCTGCGGCTCGGGGCTCGCATTTGCGGCTACGGAAAACGAGCTGAGAAGTGACCTCAGCGATGTCAACGAGGCACAGGACGAGCTGAGCCAAAAGATGGCAAGCGTCGAAAAGGACGTAAAGGAAGTACAGGCGAAGGTGGATTCGCTTACATATGAGATAAATAAGGCTGCGAGCGACATCGCAGAAACCGAAAAGGCAATAGTAAAAAAAGAAAAGGAAATGCGGGAGCGTGAGGACAACCTGAACGAAAGACTCAAGGTTATGTACAAAAACGGCTCCATCGGTTTCATAGATGTATTGCTCGGTTCGGGCAGCATTTCCGAGTTCGTATCAAATCTCGAGATAATTCAGAAAATATACAAAAACGATATGGACGTTTTGGAAACCCTCGAGAGAGAACATAAGGAGCTGACGGAAACCAAGACTAAGCTCGAAGAAAAGAAAGCAAGCTTGGCAGTACGCAAGGAGGAGCTTGCGGTACAGCAAAAGGATTTAGATGCGAAAAAAGCAGAGCTGAAAAAAGAGGAAGAGGCACTGAAAGCCGAGGCTGACAGACTTACCAAGGAAATCCTCAACATGATAGACACGAACAGCAAATATGTGGGCGGAGAATTTACCTGGCCTTGTCCTGCCAGCACCTACATAACAAGCTCGTTCGGAAACAGACTGCACCCGACGCTGAAGCAGTGGCTTTTCCACACGGGTGTGGACATCGGCTGCTCATCGGGTAAGGACATAATCGCTGCGGCATCGGGCAAGGTAATTTTGGCAAGCTACTACGGCGGCTACGGCAACTGCGTAATGCTCGACCACGGCGGCGGTATCGTTACGCTTTACGGACATGCCTCCAAGCTTTGTGTGAGCAAGGGCGATGTGGTTACGAGAGGACAGGTTATAGCGAAGGTAGGCTCGACAGGCCGCTCGACGGGACCGCATCTGCATTTTGAGGTCAGAAAGAACGGTGAGTATGTCAACCCTATGAGCTATTTCCAATAAAATGAGAGAAGATTTTAGATGAAAAATGAAAAGTATGATCAGATAATTACATTGCTCTTAGAAAACAGAGGGATTACAGACGATGCGGACATAGAAGAATTTCTCTCTGACAAACCGAAAAAAACATATGATCCATCTCTGCTCGACGATTTAGATGCGGGGGTGGATTTCATATTGTCAAAAATCAGAGAAGGTGCGAGAATATGTGTCTACGGTGATTATGACGCAGACGGAATTACCTCCACAACGCTGATGCTGACAATTCTCGGACATCTGACGGATAAAGAGAAGCTCGCATATTACATACCGTCACGCTTTGAAGAGGGCTATGGCTTGAATAAGGATGCGGTTAAGCAGATTGCGGATAAGGGCTTTGATATGATTATAACCGTTGACTGCGGAAGCGTTTCGGCAGAAGAGGTTGAATATGCCAAGGAGCTGGGACTTTCAATCGTAGTGACAGACCACCACAATATTACAGATGTAATGGCAGACTGCCTGCTGATAAACCCGAAACGACCGGGCAGCAAATATCCGTTCAGCGAGCTTTCGGGCTGCGGGGTTGCCTTTAAGCTCGCACAAAAACTACAGGTGAAAGCGGGACTGCCGAAATCAGTACTGACCGAGGTGCTTGACCTTGTGGCGATAGGGACAATAGGCGATATAATGCCGCTGCTCGACGAAAACCGCACCATGGTTAAATTCGGTCTGAAAGCCATAAACACCGGCAG
Source organism: uncultured Oscillospiraceae bacterium (assembly GCA_964562555.1). Lineage (GTDB taxonomy): Bacteria > Bacillota > Clostridia > Peptostreptococcales > Anaerovoracaceae > CAG-238. The sequence goes on along the minus strand of CAZLTX010000127.1, from coordinate 363 downwards.
ACGCTACGGACTCAGAAAGCTGATAGAAGGTGCTGGTCTTGAATGCTCGGAAATCGGTTCGGAGAAGGTTGGCTTTGTCATAGTGCCGCATCTGAACGCATCGGGAAGGATTGAGGACGCATCTCAGACAGTCAAATTGCTGCTTGCGGAGGAGGGCAGCAGCGAGGCAGACCGCATAGTGCAGGATTTGCTTTTTAAGAACAAGGAAAGACGCAGACTGCAGCAGGAAACCTTCGATGCCTGTGAAAAGCTTATTGACGAGGTAGATGATTTTTTGCTAATAAAGGCGGAAGATGCACACGAGGGAATCGCAGGCATCGTCGCAGGAAAGCTCAAGGAAAAGTATTATCGCCCGACCGTTCT
>CAZLTX010000126.1:0-3880 GCA_964562555.1 uncultured Oscillospiraceae bacterium | reverse complement strand
ACACACTTGGACGATGTAATGGTTCTGCACGGCGATGCCACAGACAAGTCGCTGCTTGAAGAGGAAAATCTCGACGAAATGGACGCTTTTGTTGCGGCTACAGGTCTTGACGAGGAAAACCTGCTTTTGGCACTTATAGCCAAGCAGGCAAAGGTCGAGGATGTTATCGCCAAGGTCAGCCGTGAGAGCTACAAGGATCTGATCGAGCAGATGGGTATCGACATGGTTCTTAACCCTTTGGACATCGTAACAAGCACGATTTTGCGTTATGTCCAGGGCTCCAAGCGTGTCATCTCTTCCCTGCTCATTCAAGGTCAGGCGGAAATCATGGAGATTATCGCAACCAACGATATGAAGCTTGCCAATGTGCCTTTGCAGCAGATAGAACTGCCCGACGGCGTGCTCATAGCGGCTATTCACAGGGGCAATCAGGTTATAATTCCTAAGGGCGACACTCAGATTATAGAAGACGATAAGGTTACGATTTTCTGTCTGCTTACCGATATAGGTGAGCTTGAAAAGCTTATGACCATCAAACGCGGTTTTCTGAGATAAATTCTGAGCTGAATTTTGTAATGAATTCCAAGACGGATTCTGAAATGGATTTCGTCGGTATTTTTGTATGTATATCTTGATGGAGGATATTTTTTAATGAGCAGTCGTTTTCGAAATATTATCCGTGTGCAGGGAGCAATGCTTTTGGTGTTGGCGGCATCTATGTTTGTTCCTATGTTTATGGCATTGCATCTCGGAGAAAGCGAGGCACAGCAGGCTTTTGCGACAGTCATCGCATGTTGTCTGTTCGTCGGTATCGTTATACGCTTCTGTATTTCGCCGATCCAAGCGAAAAAGCTCAAGCTTAGAGACGGCTTTCTTCTTGTGTCCTTAACATGGCTGCTCTGTTCTCTGGTCGGTGCATTGCCTTTCTGTCTGTCGGGTGCGATTCCGTCTGTAATTGACGCTTTTTTCGAGTCCTGTTCGGGCTTCAGCACCACAGGAGCCTCCGTTCTCGTCGATATAGAGGCACTGCCAAGGTCAATTTTATTTTGGCGTTCGTTCACTAACTGGCTCGGCGGTATGGGCGTTGTGATTTTCCTTATTCCCCTGCTGCCTGTTGATGATGCCAACGCACAGCTCGCATCACACACCGAAAGTACGCTTTTGAGCAGCGACAGGCAAAGTGCTGTTTTTTCAAATACCGTAAAACGCCTGTACCTGATTTATCTGCTGTTAACCCTGCTCGAAACACTGCTCTTAAAGCTTGGAGGAATGAGTTTTTATGACGCTCTCATTCACAGCTTCGGAACGGTTTCCACAGGCGGATTTTCAAATTACAACGACAGCATAGCTCACTTTGACAGTCCGTATATACGAATCGTTATCATCGTTTTCATGCTGCTGTCCGGACTGAATTTCACACTGTTCTTTCTTGCAAGGCGGCGTGGCATCACCGCCGTTCTTCGTGATGAAGAAACACGCTTTTATTTCTCCGTCATAGCTGTGACCACTGTTTCGATATTCGCTGTAAATCAGCTATTCACCCATTTTTCAGACATGGGAAATTCCCTACTCGACAGTATATTTCAAGTAAGCTCGATAATCACAACTACAGGCTATACGACAATCGACTACAACATATGGCCGACCTTTTCAAAGATGGTTCTGCTGTGTCTGTTTCTTTTAGGCGGCTGTTCATCATCTGCTTCGAGCGGTATTAAATGTGCCCGCACTCTCGTTTGCCTGAAGCTGGTACGCAGGAGCGTTTCGCTGCGTCTGCATCCGAACCGTATCGTTCCTCTTACGCTGAACGATGCCGAGCTTCCGACGGAGGTAATTATACGAATTACGAATTTCATATTCACCTACGCTGTTACGGTGTTTGCAGGAACATTGCTTATCTCTGCCGGAGGTCTTGATTTCATCACCTGTCTGTCCGCAGCAATGAGCTGCACAGCCAATATAGGTCCCGGCTTCAATCTCGTCGGTTCTGCCTGCAATTTTGCTGTTTTTTCAAGCTTTTCCAAGCTCGTTTGTTCATTTTTGATGCTCGCGGGTCGTCTGGAGCCTGTCACCGTTTTGGCACTGTTCTCCAAATACTATTGGAAGCCTAACAAAGCAAATTAAAAAAACGGCAATATAGATGTAACAGAAAATTCAGAAAATGAAATATAAGAAAAAAGGCTGAAAACAAATCAGCCTAAAGTAAAGCTTTTGAAAATAAATCTGTCAAAAATAAATCGGAAAGGCATTAGGCATTTATCATGCATATCAACATTCGTGTATTCATCAAAATACTTGGCATACTCTCTCTGATAGAGGGTCTGTTTATGCTGCCTTGCGTGGCTTGTGCCATTCAGTTTGAGGAATGGGTCGTTGCTTACCCTCTTTTCATGGTGAGCATGATTTGTGTTATCACCGGCCATGTCATTATGGCACATTTTCACTTTGACAGAGTACATCTGCATTTTCATGAGGGTTATCTGATAGCATGCGTGAGCTGGGTATTTTGCTCGCTCATCGGCAGTTTTCCGTTCTATTTCTGCGGCATGGATTTTTCGTTCATAAGCTGCTATTTCGAGTCAGTAGCCGCTTTCACGACCACCGGCTGCACGGTTCTTCCGTTAGACGAGCTGCCGAAATCGCTGCTGCTTTGGAAATCCGTTTCTAACTGGCTCGGCGGCATGGGAATTCTCGTCCTGCTCGTATCGGTTTTCCCCGCACTCGGAATCAGCGGTCAGTCTATCGCATCTGCCGAAGCAACCGGTCCTAACCTCGAAAAAATCGGCAGCCATTTTTCGGATACCGGTAAATTCCTCTACGGCACATATTTCGTTTTTTCGCTGGCGGAGTTCGCACTGCTCGCAGCGGGTCCTCTCGGCATTTTCGATGCTCTCATAAATACTTTCAGCAGCATAAGCACTTCGGGACTTTTGATTACTCCGGAAAATGCCACAGCCTTTGATACGCCGTATATTCGTGCTGTAATAGTAGTTTTCACGCTGCTTTCTGCCATGAACTATACGCTGTACTATTTCGTGATAAACGGAGATTTCAAAACATTTTTTAAGAATATTGAGATTCGTGCTTTCATTATGATTATCGCAGGGGCAACCCTGCTGGTGGCCTTTTCACTCCGTTTATTCGGCGTGTATTCAAGCCTTTGGCAGGCTGTCAAAGACGGGCTTTGTCAAGTGGTGTCATTCATATCCACTTCGGGCTATTATGTCTGCGACTATCCGGAATGGCCGACCTTCACCGTCGTGGTTCTGTTCAGCCTGCTCTTCGTCGGAGGCTGCTGCATGTCAACCTCCGGCTCACTCAAGGTTTTCCGTGTAATAGTGCTGTTTAAGCTGATTAAACGAGGAATATTCAGACAGGTTCACCCTCATGCCGTCAAGGCTGTAGTGCTCGACAGGAAAGCTATCCCTGCCGATAAGGTTTCGGCAATCACAACGCATATACTGCTGTTCTTTGCCGTATTCTTTTTCTCATGTCTGATGCTGTCGCTGAACAACTTCGATATGGAAACGACGCTGACCACCGCCCTCGGAATCTTCACCAATACAGGTATCGCAATGGGCGAATCCGGCTGCAGCGGATATTTCGGCATGTTCAACGGATTTTCACAGTTCTTCATGACTTTCCTTATGATAGCAGGCAGACTTGAAATCTATGCTGTAATGATCCTGTTCTCCAAGAGCTTTTGGAGCCTTGACAAGGCAACAAACCTCTAAAAACAAGTGTCCTCCGCACAGATTTCCATAAGCATTTCGTCACTCAGCTCGCTTTCGTCCGAGGCAGCCAGTCGGTTCGCTTGACGAGCCAGGACTTTTTCAAAGATATTTCGCACATCACGTGCATTTGCAAAGTTTTCGTCACG
>CAZLTX010000125.1:1774-3926 GCA_964562555.1 uncultured Oscillospiraceae bacterium | reverse complement strand
AAGGTATTAGCAAGGGTCGGCAGGAAGGAAGAAACGAGAGCCAACGCGAGATTGCAAAAGAAATGCTCGCAGAAGGTATAGAACTCTCAAGAATTGCAAAGATTACGAGGTTATCTATAAATGAGATAGAAGCACTTTAGGAGGTTTCGGGTATACTGCTCAAAGAGCTGACACCGGAGGAAGTAGAAAAGCTATAAAAAATATCTGTCGAATTTTGTCGAACATTTCTTTCGGTTCATTTTACAGTAAATCCCTTGCATTTTGCGAAGGGGTACGATAGAATATAACCAAGGTACAGAGACTCTTGCATCGAATGCGACGGGTTCAGATTCAGAATTACGGTAGGAAGTTAGGGAGTGTAATCGCCAACTTGAGACATGAAAAGATAAAGCTTCTTGCGTGTACTGCAATATTTGCAAATTTTGTTCTTGGAAGCAAAGCAAGGGCTTGATTCAATTTGAAATATAAGACAAAAATAAGAAATAAGTATAAATACCCCCAAACGGCTGAGGCGGTTTCACATAAAGTGGAGCTGCTTCGGCTTTTTTGTGCATGGTTACTTCTTTTTTTGTACATTTTATGTTACAATAAAATACTAAGGGTGTTATGGCTTAAGAGATATTGCTGAGGAAGTATTACGGAGGATGTAATGAACAGAACTGATGCTTACAGAATTTTAGGGCTGCGCGAGGGAGCTGCTCAGGCGGAGATAAAGAGCGCCTATGACGAGCGACTTCGGAAATACCGCGCATCTGATTACCGAGACGAGCCTGAATATGCACAGAGAAAGATGCGGGAGGTCAAGTGTGCCTACAGCATTCTCACGGGGAGTGCAGCTTCTACGGACAAGCAGCAAAGGGTCGAGTACCACGAGCAGCGAAAGGATGAAATGGAGCTTGATGAAACGACAGACAGTGTAATCGGAAATTTCACCGAAAAGCTCAGCTCGGCAGCGGCAAGGCTCAAGGCAGAGGCAAAAGAGTTCGTTCCGCATGATGAGGGAAGCCACAGCCATAATCCGAAAAAACGCAAAGGCAGTACACACGGTACACTTGGCGATATGATGAAGGAAAAAGGCTTTTCCGCAAAGAATTTCAAGCCGTCGAGCATGGATCCGAATCTGATAAAGAAGCTCATCATTGCCTTCGTGATTTTGATTTCTGTATTTCCTACGATTGTGGGAGCCTGCGTGAGCAACCTTACGAACGATTACATACATACCGCAACGCCCGAATATGCTGAGTGGGAATACGCTTCGCCGGTGGCTGTAAATGAGAGCATAGACATGCTGCTCGATAGGTCGAACTCATATGATTTTTACGGATGGCTCGGAGAACTCCCCGATTCGTATGAGGTGGTATATGATACAGTTACAAAGCCGGAGGGCTATGAGGAATCTTTTGCACAGGAGCTTGCACTTAATCTTGGGATAGGCGATGCAGAGGCGGCGGTAGCTTATCTGTGGGGAGATGAAAGCCTATATGAAAGCAGCAGCGATTATGAAAACACCTGCTTTTTGGCTGAGACCCTGATGGGAGCACCGAGCTTCGAGGAACTTGCAGGCAGAGAAAGTCTGTACAGAGCGGAGAAAATTTGGGACTACGGCTCATATATGCAGTTTTTGATAGATGTGGCAAACAGCCAGACATTCGATGTGCTTTACAATTAAAGAATAAACGAATATAGCATAAAAAGACAAGGAGAAAACAGATGAAGGTTTTTGACATTGCACCGGTTAAGTTCGAGGATGATAAAATGCTCATTCTCGATCAGACAAAACTGCCGGGCGAAGAAGTTTACATAGAGATGAAAACAAAGGAAGACGTATGGGACGCAATTTTCAAGCTGAAGGTCAGAGGAGCACCTGCAATCGGGGTTGCGGCGGCATACGGACTGTATATCTCGACACGGGATTTTGCCGGAACGCAGGTAAAGGATTTTCGCGAGTATGTCAGAGAAACAAGCGAGTACCTAAACAGTGCAAGACCGACGGCAGTGAATCTTTCGTGGGCACTCGCACGCTGCGAAAAAATGCTTGACAAATATCTTGAGGCGTTCGACAGGGCTGCGGACGGCTTCCTTTGCAGCTACGAGCACTGCTCGGGCGATCAGGTTGACGATGCGAAGCTGCTTTTGCTCGACGAGGCGGAAA
>CAZLTX010000125.1:0-1674 GCA_964562555.1 uncultured Oscillospiraceae bacterium | reverse complement strand
GTGTTTGCGGTGCTTTGCGGTGCTGCCTCGGGAAGCCTCGGAGCTATGGTGTCCGCACCGGCGACCGTGATAGGCTTTTGGAGACTTGTGATTGCCTTCCCGTTCTTTGCGGTGCCTGTGCTGACGAGTGCGGAGCTTAGAAAAAAGCTTTTGAAGATTTCCAAGACGGAACTTGCACTTTGCTGCCTGTCGGGAGCCTTTCTGTTCGGACATTACTACACATGGTTTTCGTCCGTAAAGCTTACGAATGTAGCGAGTGCGGCGGTTTTGGCATCGTTTCACCCGCTGGTGGTGATGCTGATAACTATTTTCATATATAAACGTAAGGTTTCGTGGAAGGCGATAGCGGCTATTTTGGTGGCACTCGGAGGCGGTGCGGTGATAATGTGCAGCGACCTTTCGGTTTTGCTGGGCGGCAGGCTGTCGGGCAACCTCTTTGCCTTTGCTGCGGGTATCTGCATGGGTGTGTATTTTGCAATCGGCGGCAAGGTCAGACAGACCGTAGACGGCAGCATATATGTCATGCTCGTTTTCGGGGCATGTGCGATTTGCTTTGCGGCGGCGAATGCGGTGACAGGGACGGCGGTTCTCGGCTATCCGATTACGGATTATGTTTACATAGTGCTGATGGTATTTATCTGTCAGATCGGTTCGCACGCGGTTTTCAATATGTGCATGGGTCATGTAAGCTCCCTGTATGTTTCGACTTGGGAGGCAGGCGACCCTGTGTTTTCAACCCTTATAGCACTTGTGCTGCTTAGGCAGGTGCCGTCGCTTACAGAGGTTGTGGGCTGCATCGTGGTTGTGGCTGCACTGCTCATGTACAGCAGATTCGAGAGTGAAAGTGAGTAAAAAATATGTACAAGGTAAAGCTGAAATCGTTCGAGGGGCCTTTCGACCTTTTGGTATATCTGATAGAAAATGCGGAGATGAGCATTTACGATATCAAAATCAGCGAGATTACAAATCAATATTTGGCATATATCAAGGCAATGGAGGAGCGAGATGTCGCACTTGCATCGGAATTTATGGTGCTCGCCTCCACGCTTATTGAAATAAAGTCGAAGATGATACTGCCGAGGGTGAGCGAGGACGGAAATATCGCCGTGGACGAGGATCCGAGAAGCGAGCTCGTCGAAAGGCTCATCGAGTACAAGCGTTTCAAGGAAATTGCAGCTATGCTGGAGAACCGTGAAGCACGCAGCATGAATATTTTCGAGAAACCGCAGGAGGATATTTCGGAGTATTTGGATAATCCGGACGAATACCTCAGCCTTGATTTGAAAGAGTTTGCGGCAGCCTTCAGCATGTTCATTCAGAAAAAACAGAAGGTTGAGGCTGTGAGAAAGCATTACACGAGGATAGAGCGTGAACGGGCAAGCATGGAAAAGCGGATTTCTTCGATTTTGAACGCTGTGAGGGCGAAAATCGGACATGTTTTCAGCTTTCGGGATTTTATTCACGACAAAAAAGACAGGTACGATGTAGTTGTAACCTTTATGTCGCTGCTTGAGATGGCAAAGGCTCGTGCGGTCAGGGTGGAGCAGCAGGCAGCCTATGGCGATATAGAGGTAACGGCAGGTGATATGATAGGTGAGGATTGGAAAGGAAACGAGAGTAAATGACGGGAAATAAGGCAATGAAATCTGCTGTCGAATCCATGATGTTTACATG
>CAZLTX010000124.1:0-3945 GCA_964562555.1 uncultured Oscillospiraceae bacterium | reverse complement strand
TCCTTTTTCAGTCCCATGTTATCCCAAATCAAATACTGCGTGCCGTACAAGTCTCCGTTTTCCAAATCGTCCTCGGTCAAATCTATCGCCGGAATATGGTCGCCGTACATTGCGAGCATGATAGGCTCGTCCCTCTCGGAAAGCATTTCTATAAGCTCACCGATAAACTTATCCATTTCATATATCTGATTTACATAGTATTCGAATTTCCACTTCGTTTCCTCGTCGGCTGCGGAAAGCACCTTGATTTTAGGGTTCTTGATAAGCTCCTCGCTCGGATACTTTCCGTGTCCCTGTACGGAAATCGTGTATATCATATCTCTGCCTTCAGTCGAGTCCAGTGCGTCCTCTATGCACTCAACGAGTACACCGTCCTTTGCCCAGTTCTTAGGCGTTTTGACTACATTTTTCATGTACTCGATACTCGTGAAGGTATCAAAGCCGATGTTCGAAAATACGGTGTTTCTGTTATAGAATACAGCCCTGTGATTATGTATCGCATGCGAGCTGTAGCCTATGCTGTTCAAATCATACGCAAGACTTTCGCCTGTCTTTTCCTTAAGCACCGCCTTGTACGGATATTCGCCCGGTCCGAAGAACTTCACACTCAGTCCCGTCAGCACCTCGAATTCCACATTCGCCGTACCCGCACCGCAGGCAGGCACCGTAAGCTCTCCCGACGAATATTCGCTCAGAAGTCTGCGGAAATTAGGACAAGGATCCTCTGACAGCTCTATGCTCTTTATCGTCATCGGGTCTATGAAGGACTCAAGCTGTAAGAACAAAATGTTCGGATATTCCTCGTCTATGTCCTTAGCTTCAAGCAGCATCGCCTCGTCATCACCGAGCTCGTCCTTGCTGAAAATATCCTTAATGCTTTCCTCACTGTAGCCTGCGGGTTTCTGTATACCCGTATTCAGCCAGGTGTTGGTAAAGCAGTAAACCACACCGTAATCTCTGTATGCGTAAGCAAGGTTTCCGAAGAAGGTTTCCACAACTCCCGTGCTTACGGCAAGCGATGTCGAAAGAAAGGTAAATGCGAAAATAAGGCAGACCGCAAAAAGATTTCTCTTTCTGTGAAGTGTGTCTTTTTTCTTCGGCCCCTTCAGGAAAAGAAATACCAAAGCTGCGACTGCCAGCACTGCTGCCACAGCTATCAAAACTATCTGCCATGTCGAAAGATAGTTTGTGATTATAGTCAGCCCGTCCTCAAGATTGCTCAGATCCTTGACCGTGAACGGTGTCATTCTCTGCGTCAAAATCACGCCGTTTGTGATACCGATTGCCAGCCAAAAGAGCGAAACTATCGTAAACACGAAAATTCTGCGTTTGACCAGAGATGCTATAACCAGCGTTGCGAAAATAATCAGCGTGTTATACAGGAAAACTATAGGATCCGTAAACATGAATTTCAGTCCGGCAAGCATGCCCGCAGTGCTGAATCTTCCGAGCGTTTCGATTATCAGATTCAGCCCCAATGCCCAAATTGCGGCATAAACGAAGCTGTTCCGATAAAACTTACGCTTGTCCATGGTTTCTACTTCACGAACGGTTTCTTCAACCTTTCTGTCTAATTTTTCGAATTGATTGAAGTGCTCGAACTTTTCAAGTCTGTCTTTTTTATTCTCTTCCATTCTTTGTCCCTTTCTGTGTCATAATCTCAAACTCACCTGATTCGCAAGCTCTGCGAATTCCTCCAAGCTCAGTGTTTCCGCACGTCTTGTCGGCTCTATCCCCGCTGCCTCAAGTGCGTCCTTCACTATTTCCTTGGAAATCCCGTCTACCCCCATCAGCGAATTGCTGAGTGTCTTTCTTCTCTGTCCGAAGCCCGCCTTGACTACTTTGAAAAACATTTCGTCACTTACCGCCCGAACAGCCTTTTCCTTTCGTATATTCAGCCTAAGCACCGTCGAATCCACCTGCGGCTGCGGTATGAACACCTCCTTAGGTACATTGACCACCGTTTCAACCTCGCAGTAGTACTGCACCGCCACCGAAAGTGCCCCGTAAGCTTTCGTATTCGGAACAGCCTTTATCCTGTCCGCAACCTCTTTCTGCATCATCACCGTAATTCCGTCAGCCTCAACGCCCTCCTCGAGCAGCTTCATGATTATCGGCGTGGTGATGTAATACGGCAGATTGCCGATTATCTGAACGTTTTTTAGTGTGCTGTCGTTTTTCCGAGCCTGTGCTATAAGCTCGTTCACATCTGTTTTCAAAATATCGCTGTTGACGATTTCTATATTGTCCCTCTCTGCCAATGTTTCTGCCAAAATCGGTATCAGATTGCGGTCGATTTCGACGGCTATGACCTTCCTTGCGGCAAGCGATGCCTCATAGGTTATCACACCTATGCCCGGACCCACCTCGATAACCAGGTCGTCCTCTCCGATTGCGGCTCCTTCTATTATTTTGTCTATGATGTTCTTGTCGGTTAAAAAATTCTGCCCCAAGCTTTTCGTGAGCTTAAAGCCGTATCTGTCTTTAATTTCCCGTATTGTCGATGGTGCGTAAAGCTTCATAAAAATCCTCTTTGCTTATTCTAAACTTGTTCAGCTTACCCAAGAACGATTTCGCATTCCCGTAGCCGATACCCAGTATTTTTCCCATTTGCTCACGGCGTTCCTTTGCACTGCTGTCACCTGCAAGTCCTGCCTCGAAAAGCTCCTCCTCCGTGAAAAGCTCGTCCGCATCCGCTGCCGCCGCTGCCGTGCAGTGTGCTTTTAGCAATGCCTCGGCAATCGCCTCCGGAGTTGCGTTTTCGATACCTATGTCGCCCTTCTTCTCAGCGGATTTCCTGTCGAGGAACGCCTGCTTTGCCTCCGGAAATTTCGCACTGAGCTTTCTGCGTATTTCTTCTCCGGAAAAATCGGGGTCTGTGAAAATTATGATTCCCTTTTCCTTATATGCCTTTTCTATGAGCTGCCATGTTTCTCTTCGTATTCCGAAGCCGTGAGTTTCGATTATCATGCAGTCCGCTGCCTGTTTGACAGCCGCCGTATCGTCACGCCCCTCCACCACGATTGCTTCGTTAATCTTTATCCTTTGCATTATCTGCGTCCTCCGCCTCTTTTGCGTCTTTTGTTTCTTCGTCGTTTTCGTAATCCTCTTCAGGGAACACGAAAATAAGCTCGTTCGGCTTAACCAGCTTCAAATCCTTTCTCGCCTGTGATTCTATATAATCAGGCGAGCTTATATTTTCGAGCTTGAGCTGCAGGCTTTCCTTTTCGTGCTGTAGCTCCTCGTTGTACGCATAAAGCTCGTCCCGCTCGCTGTTCAGCTTTACTATCTTCATCGCCGACGCACCAAAATACACTATGAGTGCTACAATCACAGCGTATATGGCAATTCTCGCTTTGTTAATTCTTATCCTCTTTTTTCTCATTGTCCTCACCCATGAAGAGTATACCACAAAAATTTCTCTTCCACAACCAAAGACCTGCCAGGAACGAAAATATCCCCAAAAAAGTGAGCTTTCCGTTATCACAGTAAAACGAAAACTCGCTGTACATCATTCCCAGACAAAGAAAATATACGCCCTCCGTCACACATGTCTGCCACGGCTTGGTTCTTCTCAAACGCTCAAATTCTCGAAAGACTCCGTGAATCATGCCGCCGCACAAGCCGCAGCACAGCATTACCGCCGTTATCTGTAGCTGCTCTCTTATAAGCTCCGTCATTTTTCGTTTCTTTTTGCGAAGAATTTCGACATTCTGCCCTTTTTCACACCCTTGTCATTGTAAGCCACCGTGCATATTTTGCCTGTCGCAATCAAAATACCCTCCTGCAAATCAAGCTTTTCGACATTCAGATTTTCGCCCGTTATCTCAAGACCGCCCTCCTTCAGATTCGCCCACAGCATCTGCTCGTCAAACGCATCTACATCTTCCACTTGGCTTATCGTAATTCTGTTTCGGTTTTCAATGCTTATATAATGATTTTCCA
>CAZLTX010000123.1:0-3945 GCA_964562555.1 uncultured Oscillospiraceae bacterium | reverse complement strand
ATGATGTTTCCTATCAGATTTACCTTGCCGCCGCCGAGCATGTTTGAGATTGCGAAGGTCGTAAGTGACGGCACGAAAACCATGGTTACACCGCTGACGATGCCCGGCACCGAAAGTGGGATTATGATTTTCCTGAGCACCAGCGATTTGCTCGCACCGAGGTCGTATGCCGCCTCTATAAGGTTGTTGTCGATTTTGATTATCGCATTGTAAATAGGCAATATCATAAACGGCAGATAGTCGTAGACCATGCCGAGGATAACCGCCGCAGGAGTATTTATGATATTAAGCGACGGTAAGCCGAAAATATCCAAAAAGCCGTTGATTATGCCGTTCTTTTCAAGCAAAACCTGCCATGCCATGGTACGCAGCAGGAAATTCATCCACATAGGCAGGATAAACACGAACACCATAAAGCCTTTCTTGCCGAGCTTGCTGTCCTTAAGTGCCAATCCGAGCGGAAATGCAAGCAAAAGACATATCACCGTGCTGATGAACGCCAAAAGCAGCGAAAGCCCCAGTGCCTTTGCGTGTTCCCCCGTAGCCATTGCAATTACATTCGCCGTCGTGAAAACGCCGCTCCTGTCCGTCAGTCCGTAGTAGGCTATGACGCAGGCAGGAATCAGCGTGCCGCAAAGCATAAACATCACGAACGGTGCCGAAAAAAATCTCTTTGCCATTATTCAAAGTCCTCCAGCACAATTGCTTCCTCGTCCTCGGACTGCGGCTTGTTCATTATCTGTATGTTTTCCGGGATAACGCTGATAGATACCCTGGTACCTACCGGATAGCTCGTCGTATTCTGAGCCAGCCACTCGAAACCGCCCGCCTCTATGCACATCTCATAATGCACACCGATGAAAACATTCGAGGTCACCACGCCGTCCATAATGCCGCTGCCCGGCTTTCCGATTATTATATCCTCAGGTCTGATAACCACATCTACAGGCTTTTTCCTGCCGAAGCCCTCGTCGATGCAAGGGAAAATGCAGTCACATATCTTAACCACTCTGTCCTCCATCATTATGCCGTCGATGATGTTGCTGTCGCCGATAAAGTCCGCCACAAAGGCATTTTCGGGCTCATTGTAGATTTCCTCCGGCGTACCCATCTGCTGTATATATCCCTGGTTCATGACAACGACCTTGTCGGACATCGTCAGTGCCTCCTCCTGGTCGTGCGTAACATAAAGGAAGGTGATGCCCAGCTCATTTTTCAGTCTTATCAGCTCGTACTGCATTTCCTGACGTAGCTTGAGGTCAAGTGCACCGAGCGGCTCGTCGAGAAGCAAAACTCTCGGCTCGTTTACGATGGCTCTGGCAATCGCAATTCTCTGCTGCTGACCGCCCGAAAGAGAATCGACGGAGCGTTTTTCGTATCCGCTTAAGTTTACGAGCTTAAGTGCATATTTGATTTTGTCGTTTATGTAATCCTGCGTTTTGCCGCTTATCTTCAGTCCGAAGGCGATGTTTTCCGCTATATTCATGTGCGGAAAAAGTGCGTACTTCTGAAATACCGTATTTATATGTCGCTTGTTCGGTGCCAGGCTCGTTATATCCTCTCCCTGGAAAAGCACCTTTCCCGTGTCGGGAGTTTCAAAGCCGCCAAGTATTCTGAGCGTTGTGGTCTTGCCGCAGCCCGACGGTCCCAAAAGCGTGATGAACTCGTTCTCCTTTATTTTCAGGTTAAACTCGTCCAGCACCGTTTCCCCGTCGTATGATTTCGAAATGTCAACTAACTCTATCAGTGCCATTTTTCCGTTAGAAACTCGGTGGGACGCTTACCCACAGAATTTCCGCTCCTTTCCTCGATGTGATATAGTGCTCTTTATCGGGAGTGTAGTAAAACGACTCCCCCGCCTTGGCCTTCAAGCGTTCCTTGCCAAGCGTAATAATTATCTCGCCCTTAAGGACATATCCGAATTCCTCTCCCTCGTGCGGGTTGTCCGGGTAGGTTCTGCCGCCTGCATCGAGGGTGAGCCTGATCGGCTCCATCATGTTCTTTTGAGCGTTTGGAATTATCCATTCTATCCTGTTTGAAAGCTCCTCGTCGGTCTTTTCAAAATAGTCGTCCGGTCCGAAAACCTTCTGTACGCCTGTATCCTCCTGCGAAAAAAACTCGCTGAGCGTTGTCCCCAGGCATTGCAGGATATCCTCCAGCGTCGATATCGACGGCGAGGTGACATCATTCTCAAGCTGCGAAATAAAGCCCTTGGAAAGCTCACTCCTGTCCGCCAGCTCCTCCTGCGTAAGCCCGTTAAGCATACGCAGCTCCTTTATTTTAGCTCCGATCTCCAATTTCGGATCCCCTTCTTTCCTCCGTATCGCCGTGCCGATGTTCCTTCGTGCCGCACACGATTCGTTTTCTAATAATAAACTTTGAGTTTAGTATTTCTAAACCTTTAAGTAATAATATTATACCGCAAGTTTTGTAAAATGCAAGCCCTTCGGGGAATTTCGCATTAAAAAACATTGTTTTGCCTTCCCTGTTAACGCAAAACAAAAGCAGCCTCGTATCCCACGGCTGCTTTTGAATAAAATAAGGATTCATTTATGTATTATCTAAATCTTAGAAGTAGATTCTTCCTGCCTGACGCTGATATTCTTCGAAGTCTTTCTTGAGCTGTTCTCTGAAATCAGGATGAGCAATGTTTATCAATGCTTCTGCTCTCTGGTCGATTGACTTACCGAATAAATCAGCAATACCGTATTCCGTAACTACATAGTGTACATCGTTTCTTGTAGTTGTTACAGGTGTACCCTGCTTTAAAACAGCTACTATACGGGAAACTGTTCCACCCTTAGCTGTGGACGGAAGAGCGATAATAGGAACACCGTTCTTTGACTGTTCAGCACCTCTGATGAAGTCCTGCTGTCCGCCTACGCCTGAGAACATCTTGCTGCCCATGGAATCAGCTACAACCTGTCCCATCAGGTCAACCTCGATTGCGGAGTTGATAGCAACAACATTATCATTCTGTGCGATAACGCCTACATCATTTGTATAGTCAACAGGCATGAGCTTAATCATAGGGTTGTTATCTACGAAATCATATAATTCCTTAGTTCCCTGAACAAAGGTAGCAACGATTTTGCCCTTGTCTATCTGCTTAGCCTGACCGTTTACAACGCCTTTCTTAACCAGCGGAATCAGGTTGTCAGAGAAAACCTCCGTATGGATACCCAAATCCTTTTTGTCCTCGAGGAACTTCAGGATTGCGTTAGGAACCTTGCCCTGTCCCATCTGTAAGCATGCTCCGTCTTTTATCAAAGTGGAAATGTGATATCCGATTTTTTCGGAAACAGGGTCATCGCTCTTGATAAACGGTAATTCGTAGATATCTTCGTCATGTTCAACGAAATAATCGATATCTGTAACCTTAATCTTCGTTTCGCCGCAAAGGTGAGGCATGTTCTTGTTAACCTGTGCGATTGTAATTCTTGCGAGCTTTACGATTTCCGCAGTCTGGTCGCAGGAGGTTCCCATGTTAACATAACCGTCTTCATCAGGAGGAGTAACCTGAATAAGACCTACATCTACAGGAACAGCACCCTGACGCATTGCTACAGGCTGTGCGAAGAAATGGATAGGAATAGTCTGTCCTCTTCCCTCCTGTAAGCATTTTCTGTTGTTTGCGCCGTAGAAGAAGGAATTGATAACAAAGTGTCCGTAGCAGTCCTCAGCTGCATACGGTGCATCACCGATATTCAGTCCCTGAAGAATTCCTACATTGTGGAATTGATCCTTCATCTCTACTAATTTATAAGTCAAGTACTTTGGTTCAGCTGCCGCATGTGAAGGCATAATCATTTCACCGTCTTTAATCTGACTAAGTGCTTCTTCGGCAGAAACCAATCTGCTTTCATAATACTCTTTCCAATTCATTTTAACTTTCGTCCTTTCGTATTTATTTCAAATATTACTTTCAAGAATTGTGCCAAAAAT
>CAZLTX010000122.1:0-3947 GCA_964562555.1 uncultured Oscillospiraceae bacterium | reverse complement strand
AATAAATCATTCACTCCTGAATAGCATTTTCGTTACTCGGAAAGCTCTCCGAGGTATTTTTTCATTTTTCTGTAGGCGGTCGGCTGGCTTATTCCCAAAAGCTCCGCAAGTGCCGAGGACGAGCGGCAGCTTTTGGCTGCTTCCGTGATTATCTGTCTTTCGTATTCTTCAAGCCTTTCGCTCAGCGTTTTCTGCGGCAGCATCTTTTCACTGCCGTCCTGTGTTTCGGCTGTTTCCTTGCAGCGGCAGCGTATATGATAAGGCAGGCTGTCTGCCGATATAAGCTCGCTGTCGCTGAGCAATATCAACCTTTCTATGCAGTTTTTCATTTCACGTATATTTCCCGGCCATGAATATTCGCAAAGCTTTTCTATGCACTGCCTGTCGAGTGTTTTTTTGGTGTTGTATCTCAGATTCAATTCGTCGGTAAAATATTTTATCAGAGAAATACAGTCCTCCGGTCGCTCTCTGAGCGGAGGTATGTCTATCGTGATTACATTTATCCTGTACAGCAAATCTTCTCTGAATTCGCCGGCTTTCACCATCTTTTCCAAGTCCTTGTTTGTGGCTGTAACCAGACGAAAATCCA
Source organism: uncultured Oscillospiraceae bacterium (assembly GCA_964562555.1). Classification (GTDB taxonomy): domain Bacteria; phylum Bacillota; class Clostridia; order Peptostreptococcales; family Anaerovoracaceae; genus CAG-238. The sequence continues at coordinate 3,358 of CAZLTX010000122.1, read as the reverse complement.
CGCTTTTTTCCTTTACGCCCCCGACGGAGGTAAAGCTTTTGCTTTGCAGAACCTTTAAGAGCTTGGCTTGCAGCCGCAGCGGCAGCTCTCCGATTTCGTCAAGAAACAGAGTGCCCTTGTCTGCCATCTCGATCAAGCCTTTTTTGCCGTCTTTTTTCGCACCGGTAAACGAACCGCTTTCGTATCCGAAAAGCTCACTTTCCAAAAGATTTTCCGGAATCGCACCGCAGCTTATCTCCACAAACGGTCCCTCCGCACGATTGCTGCTGTCATGCAGATACCTTGCAAAGGTAGTCTTGCCGACGCCGGATTCTCCTATAAAGAGCACGCTGACATCATATGCCTTGATTTTGTCAATGCACTCCATCGCAAATTTTGACCCCTGCAAATCGGTCATTCCGTGCTTCATGTAATGCTGCAGCTCTTCCAGCTTTATTTTGTACTCATCGAGCAAAGTCAGCAGCTTTTCGTTTTCCTTTTGCAGCTCCTCGATTTCGTGTCTGGAAACGGAATAACTGACCGAAAGCAAAACCTCGCCGTTTTCGTCAAACACCGGAACGCCGTGGATAATCAGATATTTCCCCTCTTTGTTGGTCTGCGACATTATGATATGCTCTTTTGTTTCGAACACCTTTTTTGCGACTGACGGATTAAAAATCTGAGCGTCCTCCAGCTCGGAAACATTTCTGCCTATTACCTCGCTCTTTTTAACATTGTAGTTTTTTTCGAAGCCCTCCGTCGCATATATCACAGTCATATCGCTGTTTACGACGATCAGGTCATCAAAAACCGCATCTAAAATTCTTTTGCTGTCCATTTTACAAAATCATTGTTGACATTGCTGCCTCTAATTTCAAACCTTCTTATTCATCTGCTTTTATCAAGCAGCTTTACTCATTTAATGACTGACCCATCGACGCATTGCGTGACGCATAAAAACGCATCTTAGTGCCGTCGTCCTGCACCAAAATTCCCTTTGGCATGTGAAGGGTACGCCATGCCACATACAAATCGCCGACCGAGCCGGTAAAATTCATAATCTGAACGGCATACAGGAACCACCAGTTTTCCGCTGACTTCACTGCAAGCTCGGAGAGCATCATTGCCAAAATCACACCCCAGACTATGAACGGAGCAAGTGCGATGGTAATATATGCAGCCTTGCCGAAAAAGCAATGGCTGCCCGCATAAAACATGCCGGCTTTCAGATTTTTGCCGTAAAAGGGTGCTTGTCCGCTGAACATTTTGATGAAAAAGCCATGTACACCCTCGTGAACGAAAATATATACGACAATCCCTATTATCATGGCGAAAAATCTAAATACAAACTTCGGCAGCGGTATTTCAAAGGCCTCGGTTATACCGATTTTCGCAAATACAAGTGCCCAGCCGATCATGACTGCAATTATCAAAGCACTCATTATCGCCAGCTTTTTCGCAATATTGTTATTTTCACCCGTAGTACCTGTAAGATCCAAGACCTCGTAAAGCTCATAGCCTGCGGGCAGCTGTGAATACGCAAAATCCTTCATTGGAATTTTTCCTCTTCGTTCTTTTTCGTTCTTTATTTGAGTGCCGATAAAACCGCCTCTGCCATCTTATCCGCATCTACCGTTCCCGTATGCAGTACGGCTTTGGTATCAAGCTCCTTAAGTCCGTACGGAATTTCTACGCCGGTCGCTTTTTCGAGAGCCTTAACATATTCGAAACCGTCACTGCAAGGCCCTATGCCGCATGCCGTCGCAACGCTTTCGGCAAACTTGTATGCACTCGCTGTCGATGCAATTACCGTAGGAGTTTTGTCCTGAGTTTCGCCGACATAATCCTTGTAAACCTTGTATGCCACAGCGGTATGCGTGTCCATGAGGTAATGCTGCTCTTTCCACAGCTTGCTTATTTCCGCAAGCGTTTCCTCTTCCGTGCAGAAGCCGCCGTAAAAATCGCCGAGAGCTGCCTTTACTTTCGGAGATACTTCATAAAGCTTCTCGTTTTCGAGTGAAGTCATCCATTCAGACACCAGGCTGCCGTCCCTTTCGCTGAGCAGATAAAGCAGTCTTTCAAGGTTGCTTGAAATAAGAATGTCCATCGACGGCGAATTCGTGCAGTAAAAGCTTCTGACATCGCTTCTGATATCATAAATTCCGCTGCGTATGAAATCCGTCAGTACCTTATTATCATTTGAGGCACAGATAAGCTTGCCGATCGGAACGCCCATCAGCTTTGCATAATATGCGGCGAGAATATTTCCGAAATTACCGGTCGGAACGACCACATTCATAGGCTCACCGACCTTAAGAGTTCCCTCTGCCGCAAGCTTTAGATAGCTGTAAACATAGTATGCCACCTGCGGTACGAGTCTGCCGATATTTATCGAATTGGCTGACGAAAGCTTGATGCCCTCCGCCGCAAGCTTTTCCGCAAATTCCGCATCGTTGAAAATACGCTTTACACCGCTCTGTGCATCGTCGAAATTTCCGTGAATCGCAAATACATGAGTATTTGCACCTGTTTGTGTAATCATCTGACGTTCCTGAACCTGACTTACTCCGTCGCAAGGATAGAAAACGATGATTTCCGTTCCCTCAACATCGGCAAAGCCCTCAAGAGCAGCCTTTCCCGTATCACCGGAGGTAGCAGTCAGAATGCAGATTTTGGATTTTTCACCCTCCTTGCGGCAAGCCGTCATCATCAGGTACGGCAAAATTGAAAGTGCCATATCCTTAAAAGCAGCGGTTTTGCCGTGATACAGCTCCAGAAAATGTGCACCGCCCGCTTCTTTCAGCTCAACGATGTCGGCAGCGGTGAATTTCTCGTCATACGCACCGTCTATGCAGCTACGCATTTCTTCCTCGGTAAAGTCATCGAAAAACGCAGCTATTACCTTGAACGCCACGTCCTTATAGCCGACCTTGCCTGCGGCCATCAGCTCTGCCGTTTCTGCAAGGTCAAACGGCAGAGCCGGGGTCTTTTCCGGCACGAAAAGACCCCTATCCGCGGCAATGCCGCGGATGATGGCCTTAGCACCGGACATCTTATCTTTACTGCCACGAGTACTTTCGTAAAGCATAATTCATTCCTCCTGAGTCATCATATAAAAAAGTGAAAATGACGGAAATATCTAAAACGATATTTCCTACATAATAAAAACATTTCGGGGCGGAGCAGAGCCCCGCCCCTACGGACACAATTCTTTCAAGAGGGAACGACACAAAGGTCGTTCCCTACAATTTTGTTTAATTTTGCGTTTCGAGGCGGCACAGCCGCCGAGAAACTACCTTTCCCAAGTTCTCATCGCCAAGCGAAACTGATAATTCTTCGCCGATTTTGCGAAGAGCCGTCAGGACTGCCGACGAGCTTC
>CAZLTX010000121.1:0-3950 GCA_964562555.1 uncultured Oscillospiraceae bacterium | reverse complement strand
GCTGCGTACTGACGATTGCTCATCAGCACACAGCCTCTTTTCTAAACTGTTAAATTACCTAATGTAGTATCTAGTATTATGCTGTCGGGTTTGCAGCCTTTGGCAGTTCAGCCATGATGTCCTGCATCAGGCTGTCTGTGCAAGGAAGTGCGTCTACAACGGCACCGTCTGCCACTACAGCAAGCTTAGCTTCGTCTGTAGGAACAAGTGCACCGCCGAGAACCTCACCGACCTCAGCATACTTGTAAGCAGGAACTGTATCGCACATTTCCACGGAAATGTCTTCTTCTGTATCCCAGCCGAATTCAACCTCGAATACGCTTGCGATTTCTGCTGCAACTTCCCAGTTAGTGAAGAGAATATCTTCGTCTATAGCAGCACTTACAGGCTGTAATCTCCTCTCTGTATTGGTGTAAGTACCGTCTACGGAAGCGAAGCCTGTTCCCGGAAGAACTACGTCAGCCTTTTCTGCGAGCTCAGTCATATGAGTATCGCATACAGCTAAGAATTCAAGTGCGGAGGTATCGATATCTGCGTTTTCGCCGAATACCATGAGAGCCTTAACTCCGTCAAGTGCTTCCTTACCTGCTCTGATTCCCATGTCGATAAGACCCTGTGAGTTATTCTTAGGTCTTACCATAAGGATACCGTTTCTCGGTGAACCGATGTGACCGGACAGCATTGCGATGTTGCCGACAAGCTTAGCACCGTCAACAGTCAGGAAGTTCTGCTGATATACGATCATAGCCTTCTTAGCAGCCATGTAAGTATCAGCAATAGCCTTAGCCTCGTCGGATACCGTTACGCCGGCAACAGAAGCTGCAAATTCGTCGTAGCCGTTAACCTTCTTAGCCTTACCGCTGTCGATGATAGCCTTTGCGATTTCCTTGAGGAAGCCGAGATCGTTTTCACCGTTGCAAACATTGATAACATTTGCACCTGCCTCAGCAGCCTGTTTCATCTTCAGTGCGATAACTCTGGAATCATCGTCGTTGAAGCCTACTCTGAGGATTACATTTGTCGAAAGCAGTTCGTCGATAGTGTTAGGAGATGCATCGAAACCAAGCACCTCTGCCAGTCCGTTTGCTCTGTTATTCATGCAAAGAACCTTAGCACCCATAACCTCTGCCATTCTCTTCATAGCATATGCTTCTTCGTTTGTATATCTGTCGGAGATAGCAACTGCAATAGCATCCTTGCCGTATTTAGCACCGATAGTCTGCATTCTCTTAGCAACCAAAACTGTTGCTTCGTGATAATCAGCTTCTCTTTCGATGTCTTTTTCTCTGATTACAGGTTCTTCAATCTTGCCTTCGAGTACGGAACGGTCAAAGCCCCACTTACCCTTACCGCAGATAAGACCCTTGTTTACAACGCCATCCTTATCCGGGTTAGCCTTGATGAGCATATCGCCGTAGGATTCAAGCTTAAGTGAGCAGCCAACCGAGCAGTATGAGCAGGTAGTCTCTGTTACATCTGTATCAAGCGGAGTTTCCTTAATCATCGAGGTCTTTTCCTGTAATGCACCTGTAGGGCAAACGCTTACGCACTGTCCGCAGGAGATACAGCCGGATTCGATGAGAGGTTTTTCCATATTAGGCTTAACTACAGTGTCGAAGCCTCTGTTTACAAGGCCTAAAGCACCTACGCCCATAACCTCGTCACAAACTCTTACGCAAAGTCCGCAAAGGATACACTTATTAGGATCTCTTACGATGAACGGATGAGCGTCTTCGTATTCGATGGTGTTCTTGTCACCTGCAAATCTTTCAGGATGAACATCATACTGGTTAGCAAAGTCGATAAGCTTACATTCGAAGTAGTCATGGCAGCCGCATTCAAGACATCTTGATGCCTCTTCCATAGCCTGTTCTTCTGTGTATGCATAAGGAATTACTTCGCTGAAATTATCTTTTCTTTCTTCTGCACTGAGCTGAGGAAGAGTCGGTCTGCAAAGTCTTTCTCTGTCTTCGAAAGTCTTTTCGTTGATGTCGTCTCTTTCTACGAAGAAAGGTTTTTCGTATTTGATTTCTTCGCCGTCAAGGTAAGCGTCGATGATGTCGGATACCTTACGAGCGTCTGCGATAGCCTCAACTGCGATTGAGATCTTGTCGTTACCGCAGTCACCGCCTGCGAATACGCCCGGAATGCTCGTCATGAATGTATCCGGATCGTATGCGATAGCATTCTTTCTTGTCTTGTCGCAGTCAAAGATGGAAGCATCTACTGCCTGACCGATAGCAAGAATCATTGTGTCGATAGCCACTGTTTCTGTCTTGCCTTCTACAGGAACAGGTTTTCTTCTGCCCGATGCATCCGGTTCGCCGAGCTCCATAACCTGAAGAACTACTTCCTTAACGTGACCGTTTTCGTCCTTGATAACCTCGATAGGGTTAGTGAGGTTCTTGAAGATTACGCCTTCTTCTTCAGCCTCTTCGATTTCTACCATATCAGCAGGCATTTCGTCCTTGGTTCTTCTGTAGATGTTGTAAACTTCCTTAGCTCCGAGTCTTACAGCCGTTCTGCAAGCGTCCATAGCAGTGTTTCCGCCGCCGACGATTGCAACCTTTTCGCCCATACCGATTTCTTCGTTGCGAACAACCTTTCTGAGGAAATCGATACCGCCGATAACGCCCTCTGCATCTTCGCCCTTGCAGCCAACGCCCGTGGATACCCAAGCACCGATGCCGAGAAGAACAGCATCAAAATCGGATTTGATTGTTTCAAACGGAATATCAACGCCAACCTTAGTGTTTGTGATGATTTCAACGCCCATCATTTCGATAGTGGCGATTTCTTCGTCCAAAACAGCCTTTGGAAGTCTATATTCAGGAATACCGTATCTGAGCATACCGCCTGCCTTAGGCATGGACTCAAAGATAGTTACTCTGTGACCCATCTGTCTGAGGAAATATGCTGCGGATAAGCCCATAGGACCGCCGCCGATTACTGCAACGCTCTTGCCTGTGTCTTCTTCACATTCAGGTACGAATCTTTCACCGTCAAGATCCTGATCCGCAACGAATCTCTTTAACTGCTGAATTGAAATAGGCTCGTCAACAAGTCCTCTTCTGCATGCTTCTTCACAAGGGTGAGGACATACTCTGCCGAGTGCCGCAGGCAGCGGAATTTTATCCTTTACGAGTTCAAGTGCAGCCTCGAATTCGCCGTTTGCGATCAGACCTACATAACCCTGACAGTCTGTCTTAGCAGGGCAAGCAAGTACGCAAGGAGGTCTGCAGTCACCTGTGTGGTTCGAAAGCAGAAGCTCTAAGTTAGTCTTTCTGGATTCGATTACTCTTTCTGTATTCGTATTAACGATCATGCCCGGAGCGATTTCGGTAGCACATGCCTTGCAGAGCTTAGGATTTCCGTCTACCTCGCACATACATAAACCGCAGGAGCCGTAAATTTTAGTTCTTTCATCGTAGCAAAGAGTTGGAATGAAAATATCATTTTCTCTGGCAACTTCAAGAATAGTCTGTCCGGCAAAGCCTGTAACTTCCTTGCCGTTAATATTTAATCTATATTTGTTCATTACCGTTTCCTCCCCTCTTAGTTCTTTTCGATTGCACCAAACTTGCAAGTTTCTAAGCACTTGCCGCACTTGATACATTTTTCTTTGTCGATAACGTGCTGTCCCTTAACCTCGCCGGAAATAGCACCGACAGGACATTTACGTGAACAAGCCGTACAGCCCTTGCAGGCATCTGTAATAGTATAAGTTACGAGAGCCTTACAGGATTTAGCCGTACATTTATGGTTGTAAATATGGTCTTCGTATTCATTTCTGAAATACTTGATTGTTGTAAGTACAGGGTTCGGAGCAGTCTGACCCAGTCCGCAAAGGGAACCGTCTTTGATCTTGCCTGCAAGCTCTTCGAGCAGCTCGATATCTCCGTCCTTACCTTCGCCGTTTGTAATTCTTTCGAGAATCTCAAGCATTCTCT
>CAZLTX010000120.1:0-3954 GCA_964562555.1 uncultured Oscillospiraceae bacterium | reverse complement strand
CGGTTACCCGTTTTTCCTGTGGCTTATCGCAGGCATGATTCCGTGGTTTTACATGCGTGACATGATTACGGGCGGTGCCAATTCCATAAGACGTTACAAGTATTTGGTCACGAAAATAAAATTCCCGATTTCGACGATACCGACCTTCATAAGCATGGCGAATTTCGTGGTGCATTTGGGCTTGATGCTGGTATTGACGGCGATTTATGCGGGTTTCGGTTATATGCCGACGATATATTATTTACAGCTTCCGGTATATATGCTTATGATGTTTATGTTTTTTACGGTGTGGGGACTGTTTTCCGGCGTGCTTTCGGCGATCAGCAAGGATTTCCTGAACCTCGTAAAATCATTGGTACAGGCACTTTTCTGGCTTTCCGGTATTTTGTACGATGCCACATCAATCAGCCAGGACTGGATAAGGGCAATACTGCTGATCAATCCGGTAACGCTGATAGTAAACGGCTACCGCAATATACTTATCAAGCATGTGTGGTTTTGGGAAAATCCGAACGAGCTTGTCAATTTTGCGATTGTTTTCATCGCAATGGCAGTGCTGGCGGTTTGGGCGTATAAGAAGCTCAAGAAGGATATACCGGATATTCTGTAAGAGTTTTCGGATATACGGATACGACGGAGAGAAGTTATGAGCAAAACAGTTATAGAGTTTAGAAATGTCACGAAGATTTATAAGCTCTTCAAAAGCGATAAACAGCGATTCAAAGCTATTTTCAGCAAAAAAACCAAATACAAAAAGAAGCTTGCGGTCAACGACCTGTCATTTCAGATTAAGCAGGGAGAGTCGGTAGCGCTTTTCGGCAAGAACGGTGCCGGCAAATCAACCATTCTGAAGATGATAACGGGAGTTGCGTATCCGACATCGGGCGAGATAACGGTGGACGGCAGAGTGAGTGCACTGCTTGAGCTTACGGCGGGCTTTGACCCTGAGTTTACCGGAAGAGAAAATATTTTCTTCAGAGGTCAGCTTTTGGGGCTGCCGAACGAGGAAATCAAGGAGCTTGAAGACGACATAATAGATTTTGCGGATTTGGGGGACTATATCGACCAACCGACGAGGACATATTCGAGCGGTATGAAGGCGAGATTGGGTTTCGCAATAAATTCGAGCATCAAACCCGAGATTTTGATCGTGGACGAGGCACTGAGCGTAGGGGACAGCGAATTTAAGAAAAAGTGCATTGACCGTATCAATAAAATAGTTAATGAGGAAAATGTGACCTTCCTCTTCGTTACGCACTCGACGAGCGTGGCAAAGCAGTTCTGCAAGCGGGGACTGGTGATGCGTCAGGGTAAGCTTCTGTTTGACAGCGATATAGACGCAGCGATAGACTTTTATAAGCAGACACTTGAAGAGGATGAGAAGAAGAAAAAGAAAGGAAAGGGGATTTTCGAGCAATGAGCAGAGCGGATAAGAGAGCAGAAAATAAGGAAAAGCCGATTTTCTCGGGAAAACATTCGGGCTCGGGTGGCAAAAAAAGCCTGAAACAGCGTATCAGTGAGATGCAGACATGGAAGAAAATCACACTGCTTGTGGTGCTGGTGCTCGTTTTGGCGGCACTTATCGTGGGTATAGCGGTATACAGCTATATGGGAAGTCTTGTGGACGAAATGCACGAGCCGACACCGGAGGATTATGACCTGTCACTGGTAGATGTTGACGGCTATATCAATATCCTGCTTTTGGGCGTTGACAGCCGTGACATGGATAATGTTACCGGAACACGAAGCGACATGATTATGGTCGCAAGCATCAACAAGGATACCTACGATGTCAAGCTGACCTCGGTATACAGAGATACCTATCTGAAGCTCGGAGATACTCCGACCTATGATAAGATAACTCACGCATGCAGCTACGGCGGACCGGAGATGACTATGAAATCGCTGAATCAGGCGCTGGACATAAATCTAAGCAACTATATAGTCGTTAATTTCAAGACCGTTGCAGATGTGGTTGATGCCGTGGGAGGCATTACGGTAGATGTGCAGGACTACGAGATACAGCAGCTTAACAAATATACGAAACAGACAGCGAACAATATCGGCCGCAAGGACTATAATCTGGTAAGCAGTGCGGGAACTCAGACACTTGAGGGTGTACAGGCGGTTTCCTACGGCAGAATCCGTAAGGGCGTGGGCGATGACTTCAAGCGTACCGAAAGAATGCGTATCGTCGTAATGAAGGTGCTTGATAAGGTTAAAACCATGTCTTTCAGCCAAATCAAGGAAATCATAGACATGGCGGTTCCTCAGGTACAGACGAACCTTAAGATGAACGACATTTTGGCACTCGGAATAAGGCTGCCGAGCTATTCGATTTCATCGGGAGCGGGCTGGCCGTATCAGTGGACGACAGGAAACATAAACAAGGTTTCCTATGTATTCCCTAACGGAATGGCTAATAACACCTTGCAGTTCCATCAAGATGTATTCGGGCAGGAGGACTATGTCCCTTCGGCGACCGTAAATGCCATAAGCAATGAAATAATAGCAAGGCTTACGGCAGCAAGACAAAATGACGAGCTTAAAGGCGAAAAAGAAGGCGAGAGCAAGAAAGACGATATAGAGGATAACGTAATCCCTGACGGCGAAGGCGATCAGACGGGAAGCGAAAATCCCGATATCATAGATGATCCGGACGATCCTAATTACAATCCGGACGGAACGACAGTACCGACAGATCCGGCAGATCCGGGCAGTCAGACTCCATCGACAGACCCGACTCAGCCGACAGATCCGACCGTTCCGACAGTACCTGAGCAGCCGACAGTTCCGACCGAACCTTCGGTACCGACCGAGCCGCCTGCACAGGCAGGAGCAAGCGACGGAGGAAATGCTGCGGCAGGCAGCGAAAATACCGGTCAACAAGGCACCTGACACGGGGCCGGAACCGGTTAAACAATTCCGGACGATCAGTCCGCACAGCCAAGCAGCATTCGCTGCGTGGGCTTAGGACATTTACAGCAGTAAAAATGCAAAATACAATTTAAGTATACAGAAAGAAGAACAGAGGTAAGAAAAATGGCAAAAGAAAAATTAAACTGGGAAGATGAACAGGTAAGACATACCTACAGACATACTGCATCACACATCATGGCACAGGCTATTCAGCACCTGTGGCCTGACACAAAATTCGCAATCGGACCTGCAATCGAAAACGGCTTCTATTACGATATGGAATGTGAGCATAAGTTCGCAGAGGAAGATTTCCTCAAAATTCAGAAAGAAATGAAAAAAATCGTGCAGCAGAATCTGCCGCTCGAAAGAACCGAGGTTTCAAGAGAAGAAGCACTTGCTTTTTTCAAGGAAAGAAACCAGGATTACAAGGTTGAGCTTATTCAGGATTTACCTGAAGATGCTGTTATCACTATGTATACACAGGGAGATTTCACCGACCTTTGTGCAGGTCCGCATATGGAATCCACAGGTCAGATTAAGGCGTTCAAGCTGATGAGCGTTGCCGGTGCTTACTGGAGAGGCGACTCCGACAGACCGATGCTGCAAAGAATCTATGCTACGGCATTTCCGTCACAGGCAGAGCTTGATGAATACATCAATATGCTTGAAGAGGCTAAGAAGAGAGACCACCGTAAGCTCGGCAGAGAGTTAGGACTCTTTGCTTTCCGTGATGAGGCACCGGGCTTCCCGTTCTATCTGCCTAAGGGTATGATCCTCAAAAACGCTCTTATCGACTATTGGAGAGAAGTGCATAAAAAGTGGGGTTATGTTGAAATTTCAACACCGCAGATTATGAGGAGAACTCTTTGGGAAACTTCAGGTCACTGGGATCACTACAAGGAAAACATGTATACGACGCTTATTGATGAAGAGGATTTCGCAATCAAGCCTATGAACTGTCCGGGAAGTATCCTTGTATACGATTTGGAACCGCATTCATATCGTGACCTGCCGCTGAGATTCGGCGAACTGGGA
>CAZLTX010000119.1:0-3969 GCA_964562555.1 uncultured Oscillospiraceae bacterium | reverse complement strand
TACAAATAAAGCAAAAGAAAGAAAAGAGGAAGAACGAAGAAATGAAGGATTACGAAATCAGAGATTTATCGCTGGCAGCTGCCGGTCATCAGAAGATAGCATGGGTCAGAGATCATATGCCGATTCTCAGAGGCATGGAGGATGAATTTATCAAGACCAAGCCTTTTGAGGGCATCAAAATATCGCTTTCGGTGCATTTGGAAGCAAAGACGGCTTACCTCTGCAAGGTACTTGCGGCAGGCGGTGCACAGATGTCCGTAACAGGCTCGAATCCGCTCAGCACCAAGGACGATGTGGCTGCCGCACTTGCCGACAGCGGCATCAAGGTATATGCCTACCATGCGGCTACACCGGAGGAATATGCAAGACATATAGAGATGGCACTTGAACATAAGCCGAATATCATAATCGACGACGGTGCAGATTTGATAAGCTGTCTGCACAGCAAAAGACCTGAGCTTGCCGAAGAGGTATGGGGCGGCTGCGAGGAAACGACCAGCGGCATCATCAGACTTAAGGCTATGGCAAAGGACGGAGTTCTTAAATTCCCTATGGTTGCCGTAAACGACGCTGACTGCAAGCATCTGTTTGACAACCGCTACGGAACGGGTCAGTCCACCTGGGACAGCATAATGAGAAATACCAACCTCATCGTGGCATCAAAGACGGTCGTTGTAGTCGGCTACGGCTGGTGCTCAAGAGGTATAGCAATGAGAGCTGCGGCTTTGGGTGCACAGGTGATAGTAACAGAAATAAATCCTGTGAAAGCTATCGAGGCAAGAATGGACGGCTTCTCGGTTATGAAGATGGAGCAGGCTGCACCGCTCGGAGATATTTTCGTTACGGCTACAGGCTGTGCATGGACTATCACGGTGGATAATATGCTTCACATGAAGGACGGAGCTATTTTGGCGAACGCAGGTCATTTCAATGTTGAAATCGACATGGCAGGACTCGAAAAGGCTTGCAAGGATAAAAAAGAGATGCGTGAAAACATCACAGGCTATCAGCTCGAAAACGGCAAGTGGGTGAATGTAATAGCCGAGGGCAGACTTGCAAATATAGCGGCTGCGGACGGACACCCTGCCGAGATAATGGATATGAGCTTTGCGGTACAGGCTCTGTCGGCTATGTACATAAGAGATCATCACAAAGAGCTTGCAAACGATGTAATCGATGTTTCCGCTGAAATCGACGATGTGGTTGCAAGAAGACGGCTTGAGGCGTGGGGAATAGAAATCGATACGCTTACGCCGGAGCAGGTAAACTATCTGAACAGCTGGGAAGTTTAAGCTCGGTTAAATTGACAATATATCAGACCTTGCCGGCGGGACAACACCTGTCGGCAGATTTAATTTCGCAAGGGAGGCGAAAATATGAGTATCAGTTATGAACAGATAAGAGAAGAGGCACGTGCGGCAGCGGAGGAGCTGACTAATGCAGCAAGGCTTAAAAAAGGCGATATCCTCGTAGTGGGCTGCAGCTCCAGCGAGGTCGTGGGACTCAGAATAGGCAAGGGCTCCGACATCAATGCGGCGGGAGCCGTATACGAGGGAATTCAGTCCGTGCTTAAGCCCAAGGGAATATATCTTGCGGCACAGTGCTGTGAGCATTTGAACAGAGCCGTTATCGTGGAAAAGGAAGCACTTCTTCCGGGAACGGAAATCGTAAATGTAGTGCCGCAGCCTCATGCAGGCGGTTCGTTTGCGGTGACATATTACAAGAATGCGGAATGTCCTGTAGCTGTGGAGGAAATCAAGGCTGATGCAGGCATGGATATCGGAGATACACTGATAGGAATGCAGCTTAAGAAGGTGGCTGTACCGGTAAGACTTTCCGTTTCAAAAATCGGAGAGGCACATCTGGTATGTGCACGCACCCGTCCGAAATTCATCGGCGGCTCACGTGCCGTATATGACGACGTGCTGTCAGGCGGCGACATAGCAAGACCGACACAGCCGTAGGGGACGATTTGAAAAAGTGTGCGAAACTGTCTGCACACTTTTTGCGTTTTCGGCATATGGTATACTACGACTGAATAATATACAGTTTAATATTAAGAAAGATGTAGGTGAAAATTTATGTCAAATAATTGTGGACTCGTTGGAGACGGTTGTGTAGATACCAGCTTATTATTCTTCTTCCTCTTGTTAGTGATTATCTTCTGCAACTGCTATAACTAAGCCTAAACGGGTATATATCGGCTGAAAACGGCTGAAAATCAACGCATAGGGCGGCTTTTCGACAGAGAAAAGCCGCCTTTTTGCAAGCAAAAATACCCGAAAGTTTAGGTCTGTATATCCCCTTGGGTAATTGTGATAACTGTGTGAAAATTGTATCATTTTGTCGTACGGTAGGCAAAGCCGTGCGAAATTCATTCATTCAACTTATTTTAATAGGAGGACTTATTATGGGTAGAAAAATTCCTATGTGGCAGACCGTTTTGGTTATGATCGCCATGGTTGGTTTCCTTATGTGGTCAATTATCAAAGACACAGGCGGAGAACCTCACATCGCACTTATCTTAGCAGCATGCGTTGCAGGTATTGTAGCAGTTGCTAACGGATGGAAATGGGCTTACCTCGAACAGGGTATCTTAGCTTCTATCAACAGATCAATGCAGGCTATCCTGATTCTGGCTATCTTAGGGGCAATCATCGCATCATGGATGGCAGCAGGTACGATTCCTTCCATGATGTACTACGGTATTAAGATCATCAGCCCGAAGGTATTCCTGCTTACAGCTTGTATCCTTTGCAGTATCGTATCCCTGGCAACAGGTTCATCATGGTCCACAGCAGGCTCCATGGGTGTTGCTCTGATGGGTGTAGGTACGGCACTCGGATTCCCTGAAGCTATGACAGCAGGTGCTGTAGTATCCGGTGCATACTTCGGTGACAAGATGTCTCCGTTATCAGATACGACTAACCTCGCTCCGGCTATGGCAGGTGCTACATTATTCGGACATATCAAGCACATGATTTATACTACAGGTACTTCCCTTTTGATCGCACTTGTTGTATACGGCGTAATGGGTTTCATGCATGCTTCAAGCAATGAGCCTGACATGTCGGTTATGAACGACATCCTTGAGTACATCAGCGGTGCATCGAATATAAGCGTTATAACTTTAGTACCGCCGCTTTTCGTAATTATAGCGGTAGCAATGAAATTCCCGGCTATTCCGTCACTTATCGGCGGTGCTTTAATCGGTGTTCCGTTCATGTTCTATAACCATGTGGCTATTGAAACCGTACTGGAAGACAAGGTTATCAACAACATGTTCACTATCCTTAACAACGGTATCACTTTAGGTGTTGTTCCTGAAGACGCTTCACCGGTTATAGCTAAATTGGCTGACCTGTTATCATCCTCAGGTATGCAGGGTATGATGTGGACAATTTCCATCATCTTAGCTGCAATGTGCTTCGGCGGTATCGTTGACGTAACAGGCATGATGGCATCTATCGCTGCTGTATTCCTTAAGATTGCTAAGGGCAGAGGCGGTTTGGTTCTTTCAACAGAGCTTATGTGCATCTTCACAAACGCTGTATGCTGCGACCAGTACTTATCCTTAGTACTCCCGGGCAGAATGTTCAAGGAATCCTTCGAAGACATGAGACTCCGTCCTGAGAACCTTTCAAGATGCTTGGAAGACGCAGGTACGATTACTTCGAACTTCTTCTCATGGAACACCTGCGGTGCTACAATGAGAAACTTCCTCGGCGTAGACTCAAGTTACATTCCGTATGCTATCCTTAACTGGCTGAATCCTATCGTATCCATCATCTTCGGCTATACAGGCATCACTATGACTAAGCTGACAGACGAAGAATACGAAAGAATCTTGGAAGAAAGAGAAGCTGAAAAACAGGCTGCATTAAAGGCACTCGAGGCTTAATTCCTATCTTGGGATTCGGTTAATAACAGAGATATTGAGAGAGAATCTGAAAGTTCTCCTTAATATAT
>CAZLTX010000118.1:0-3986 GCA_964562555.1 uncultured Oscillospiraceae bacterium | reverse complement strand
ACGGGTGGAGCAGAGCCCCACCCCTACAAGTATACTAAATTTGAGAACGATATACAATGAAAAATTACAAAACTTGCATGCAATTATACAGCAGCTGCACAAATACAAAATCATTTACTGCAATGCAGTATGTGAAAATGCCAAGCCATAGGATATCATCCTTTGACTTGGCAATTAACTTTTATTTCTTATTATTTTATTACTTTTGAATTCACTCTAATGTACTCCGATTAATTTTGCAATGCCTCAATCTCCGCAATTGACAGACCTGTTGCTTCGGTAATCTTATCAGTACTAATCCCCAGAAGTATTAAGTTTCTTGCAATTTCAAACTTGCTACGCTCAAAGCCACGTGCTTCGCCGACTTCTTCTCCGCTGCGGTAAGCTCTACGTTCCTTATCTTTAACATAATACTCGAATGTCATCTGCTTTCGCCTCCACTCATCTGTACTGAACTTCTGAACTCGCTCATCAATCTTGTCTACCAATTCCGAACCGCCAACATTTTCTGCACTGTTGATGTATGCGAACAAGGGTCTAAGCTTCGCCGGTACCTTATTCACTGAACATCTTGTGTTCAATACTATCTTATACGAAAAATCATCCAATTTCAAGCCTTTTTCATAATCCCAATTTTGAAAATAATACAGAGCTTCATCTTTTCCAAAATAGTCAAATGTACATATGAAAATCACATAGCATTTCTTCAACTTTTCATAATCCTGCCCCTGTTCAAGGCAGTCCATATCCATATTAGACTGATAATACCTGCTGCGTTTGCCGAGTGACAGTCCACTCTTGCTTGTCTGCATCTCAATATCCGCCCATGCCTCATCTGACTTGATATAAGCATCAAAACGAACGCCATGCATATCAGCTGCGAATTTCATGCTACTTTGCGGCTCGCTCGCCATTCTTCCCTTAAATACAAGTTCTGATTCAGAATATGTGTCCAACTGCTGAGTTTTCTGTGCAGCTTTGCTTTTCTCCGCTGAATCACCGTTTTCTTTTGATACTTCTGCAAACAACGGATTTTCCGACGAGGCTATTCTAATCTCTCCAAAATCTTCATCAGGCAATACTATCTTCAAAAACTCACGACAGGTTTCAACATCACGCATTACCAGTGAAAACATCAAATCGTCTGTAAAGGGAATCAAATTCTTGCTTTCAATCCTTTTATTCATCCTGATTATAGTCCTCCTTTTATTTTAATAGGAGAACGGTACCGTTCTGTGAACAAATTGGCTTTATGTTAATATTTTACTGCACGGAGATGTTTCTGTCAATATAAAACTGTAATAATTTATAATTTTTTAATATAATTAGCACAAAGACCTCTTGCTTCCACTGTATTGCCTTTTGTCGGCGTTTTCCCACATATTTCGTATATTTTTCATTTGTCCGCCTTTTTTCTTATATCACTAATATTCTTGTACACTCGCAGCATTTTTAGTATGTAAAACTTTCGAGTAAGTTTATCAAATAGTGTTATATTCTCCTTCATTTTGTGGTAAAATGATATATTATCAAAAACCCGGAGGGAATGAAAATGGCGGATAAAAATTTGAAACAGCGTGATCAAATCGCAAAGGAATATAAATGGGATCTCGAGGCTATGTACCCCGATGAGCTGCAATGGGAAAAGGACGTAGAGGAATGTGTGCAGGCTGCCGAGGCCTTCAAACGCTTTGAGGGCAGAGTATGCGAGTCCTCCGATACGCTTGCCGATGCACTTGAGGAAAAGGACGCAATATGGCAAAAGCTCGAACATGCCTTCGTCTATGCGGCTATGCGAAAGGACGAGGACAACCGTGTCAACAAATATCAGAGCATGGACGACAAATGCGGTTCAGCCGTTGCCAAGGCATCTGCCGCAATGTCATTTTTCGCACCCGAGCTGCTGGCTGCCGATGACAGCACCATTCTCGGCTTCATCGACGAAAATCCAAGACTTTCAGTTTATCGTTTTGCCTTGGAGGATGCACTCAGAGAGAAGAAGCATGTGCTTTCCGCAGCGGAAGAAAACCTGCTCGCACAGCTCAGCGAGGTCACCGCTGCCACAAACGACATCTTTAAGATGTTAAACAACGCAGATTTGACCTTTGGCACAGTGATTGACGAGGACGGTGATACCGTAAACCTCACTCACGGAAACTACATTATGTTTATGGAAAGTCACAACCGTGATGTCAGAAAAGCTGCATTTACCAATATGTACGAGGCTTACAAGGCTCTCATCAACACGATTGCCACTACCTACAACTACAATACAAAAAACGATGTCGTGTCCGCACGCATACGCAAATACGACTCGGCTCGTCAGGCTGCCCTTTCCGCAGGAAATATTCCCGAAGAGGTCTATGACAATCTGATTTCTGTCGTTCACGAATATCTGCCTGTGCTGCATCGCTATATCGAGCTCAGAAAAAAAGTTCTCGGCGTAGATGAGCTTAAGATGTACGACATCTATGTACCTCTTGTAAAGCTGCCGAAAAAAGAAATTGCGTATGCGGAGGCACTCAAAATGATGCAGGAGGGTCTTGCCCCTCTCGGAAAGGAATACCTCGCACAGGTAGACCGAGGCACCAAGGACGGATGGATAGATGTTTACGAAAACCAAGGCAAGACAAGCGGTGCATACAGCTTCGGAGCTTATGACAGCAAGCCGTATATCCTGCTGAATTACACCGACACACTCAAGGATGTTTTCACGATAGTTCACGAAATGGGACATTCAATGCACTCGTATTACACACGCAAAACTCAGCCGTTTGCCTACGGTGACCATTCCATCTTCACCGCAGAGGTTGCGTCTACAGTAAACGAATCCCTGCTCATGCATCATCTTCTGGACAGCGAAAAAGATCCCGAGATGCGTAAATACCTTATCAACTACTACATCGAGGAATTCCGCACGACACTTTTCCGTCAGACGATGTTTGCCGAATTCGAAATGCTGACACACAAGGAAATCGAAAACGGCGGCGTTCTGACAGCTGAATGGCTGTGTGATGTATATGATGAGCTGAACAAGCAATACTTCGGTCCTGCCCTCTCGGAAGACGAATACATTAAGTATGAATGGGCGAGAATCCCGCATTTTTACAATGCTTTTTATGTATACCAGTATGCTACCGGCTACTCTGCCGCAACTGCGATTTCCGCAAAAATTTTAGCGGAGGGCGAGCCTGCACGCAAAGCATATATCGAATTTTTGAAAAGCGGTTCGTCTGACTATCCTGTTGAGTTGCTCAAGCTTGCAGGTGTGGATATGTCATCGCCTGAGCCTATCCGCATGGCGATGGAAAGCTTCAAGGAGCTTGTAGACGAGCTTGAAAAGCTCTTATAACTTATATCACTTTGATAATCGGTTTTCGATAAATATACGGAGAACGCATTATGGAACAGAAAAAAGTTTTTATTCATGCAAACGATACTGAAATGTCTAAGTACATTGAAACGATTTTGAGGGAAAAGCTCGTAAAATCCGGTCTTCGTGTGTACGAAGAAATCCTCGAGGATACCGAGCTTATCATATGCATAGGCGGCGACGGAACTCTCCTTCGCTGCCTGCGTACATACGATTACCCGACCATACCCGTTGTCGGAATCAATACCGGTCACCTCGGATTTTTCCAAGAGGTGCTCCCCGACAAAATCGATGATTTCATCTTTCAGTACAATCAGGGAGAATTTACGGTTCACTCCTACAGCACTGTTATCGCCCATGTCGAAACACCCAAGGGTATCTCTCGTCACATCGGTCTTAACGAAATCGCAATAAAAGGAGTTCCGACCTTTCCCGCACAGCTTAATATTTCCATCAATGACTCGTTCATCGAGCGTTTCAGCGGTGACGGAATCTGCGTTTCAACCCCTGCCGGCAGCACAGCATACAACTACTCGCTGGGCGGTGCTATCGTAGATCCGAGGCTCAATCTTCTCCAGGTCGCACCTATCGCACCGATCAATACCGTTGCGTA
>CAZLTX010000117.1:0-4006 GCA_964562555.1 uncultured Oscillospiraceae bacterium | reverse complement strand
CTCCCGGCTCCTCCTGAAGTCGGTTTGTGACTCTTGCCGCTCCTTTATAAAGTATCTCGTTTACAAGGCTGCTCTTGCCCGAGCCGGAAACTCCGGTCACGCACACGAACTTGCCGAGCGGTATCTCAACATCTATGTTTTTCAGATTGTTCTGTCTTGCTCCCTTGATTATGAGCTTTTCTCCGTTGCCGGGTCTGCGTTCGTTCGGCACGAATATCTTGCGTGCTCCCGAAAGGTACTGACCTGTCAGTGATTCCTTGCAGTCCATTATATCCTGCACGCTTCCCTGTGCCACGAGCTCGCCGCCGTATATTCCCGCTCCGGGTCCGATGTCTACGATGTGATCCGCCGCATACATCGTGTCCTCGTCATGCTCCACGACTATCAGCGTGTTGCCGATGTCCGTCAGATGTCTGAGCGTTTTGAGCAGCTTTTCATTGTCCTTTTGGTGCAGTCCTATGCTCGGCTCGTCCAGTATATACAGCACTCCCACCAGGCTTGAGCCTATCTGTGTGGCAAGGCGGATTCTCTGTGATTCGCCGCCGGAAAGCGTTCCTGCCGAGCGGCTGAGTGTCAGATAGTCAAGCCCTACATCTACGAGGAAATTCAGTCTTGCCTTTATCTCCTTGAGTATCTGATAGGCTATGCGGCTGTCCTTTTCGGAAAGCTCAAGTCCGTCAACAAAATCCAGTGCCTCTCTGATGGACATATCGGAAAGCTCCGCAATGTTCTTGCCGCCCACGGTTACTGCCAAAATTTCGGGCTTGAGTCGTCTGCCCTTGCAGTCGGGACATTCTCTTATCACCATGTACTTCGACATCTTGTCCTTGAAATACTCCGAGCTTGTTTCTCTGTATCTTCTCTCTATATTGTTTATAGCTCCCTCGAAGGGTCTGTCCTGATGCGACACGCTGCCTGTGCTGCGACTGACATAGTCGTATACCAAATGTCTGTCGCCCGTGCCGTAGTACAGCTCTTGGCGGAATTTTTCAGGTAGCTCGCAGAGCGGTTTTGAGGCGTCAACTCCGTGGTCGCGTATCAGAGCGTCCACGAGTTGGCGGTAAAATCCGCTGAACTCCATCGTCCCGAAAATCGGCTGGAGCGCACCGTCGTTGATACTCAGCCGTTCGTCTATGAGCATTTTCGGGTCGAGCTTCTGCGTAAAACCGAGTCCGTTACATGTCGGGCATGCTCCGAAGGGTGCGTTGAACGAGAACATTCTCGGCTCAAGCTCCTCTATGCTGACACCGTGATCCGGACAAGCCAGCTTGGTGCTGAAGGTCTTTTCGTAGTGATGGTCGTAGAAATCTCCGTTTATCACCACAAGTCCGTCGCCCTGTGCTATGGCAAGCTCGCAGGCCTCGGCAATTCTGCCTTCCTGCCCCGGCTTGACGACTATACGATCCACCACTATCTCTATCGTATGCTTAAAGGTCTTTTCGAGCTTTATCTCGTCCTCGTCGAGCAGCTTGATCTCACCGTCTACTCTGACCCTTGTAAAGCCTTCCTTTTTGATTCTTTCTATTATCTTTTCGTGGGTGCCCTTACGCTGACGAATGACCGGTGCCAAAATCATCAGCTTTGTTCCCTCTTCAAGCTCCATTATCGTGTCCACCATCTGATCGACGGATTGGCTTGCGATAGGCTTTCCGCATATAGGGCAGTGCGGCTTTCCGATACGTGCATACAGCAGTCTCAGATAGTCGTGTATCTCCGTCACCGTGCCGACCGTCGAGCGTGGGTTGCGATTCGTAGTTTTTTGGTCTATGGAAATCGCAGGCGAAAGCCCCTCTATATATTCGACATTAGGCTTTTCCATCTGTCCGAGGAACTGTCTGGCATATGAAGAAAGGCTCTCCATATATCTTCTCTGTCCCTCCGCATAAATGGTATCAAAAGCAAGCGAGGATTTGCCCGAGCCGGAAAGTCCGGTCAGCACCACCAGCTTGTCCCTCGGTATCACCACATCGAGATTTTTCAGATTGTTTTCGTTTGCACCCCTTATAATTATGTCCTTTGACATTCTCTTTTCTCCTTTTGCAGATTAGATTGTCCCTTAATTATCACTCTGCATTTACAGGCGAAGCTTATACTCAAAGAGCTGATCACGCAGCTGTGCGGCTCTCTCGAACTGTAAATCCGCCGCCGCCTGTTTCATTTCCTTTTCGAGCTTCTTTACATAATCGGCAAGCTCTTTCTTGGTAAGCTCAAGCGGACTCTTGCCTTGATATTCGGACATCTCAGGCTCTGCGACCTTGGTTGCCTCTATGACGGCACGAACCGATTTGCGTACCGACTGCGGCGTTATGCCGTGTGCCTTGTTGTAGTCGTCCTGAATTTTGCGTCGTCTTTCGGTTTCCTTTATTGCGACATCCATAGCCTTGCTTATGCCGTCCGCATACATTATAACCTTGCCGTCAACGTTTCTTGCGGCTCTGCCTATCGTCTGAATCAGCGAGGTTTCCGTTCTCAGAAAGCCCTCCTTATCGGCATCCAAAATCGCAACCAGCGAAACCTCAGGTATATCCAGTCCCTCTCTCAGCAGGTTGATTCCGACCAAAACATCGAAAACTCCGAGTCTTAGGTCACGGATTATCTCCATTCTTTCGAGTGTGTCCACCTCTGAGTGGAGGTATCTTACCTTTATATTTACCCCCTTTAGGTAGTCTGTCAAACTCTCAGCCATCTTTTTGGTTAAAGTTGTCACCAAAACTCTTTCGCCCTTTGCGGTCACCTCGTTTATCCTGCCTATCAGATGGTCTATCTGTCCCTCTGTCGGAACTACCTCTATCGGCGGATCCAAAAGTCCTGTCGGTCTTATGATCTGCTCGGCGTTGATGCCTCCCGATACCTCTTTTTCGTAGGCGGCAGGTGTCGCACTTACGAAAACGACCTGCGGCACGAGGCTGTCAAATTCCTCGAAACGCAACGGTCTGTTATCGAGTGCCGAGGGCAGACGAAAGCCGTATTCGACCAGCGAGGATTTTCTTGAGCGGTCGCCGGCATACATTGCCCGCAGCTGCGGCAGCATGGCGTGTGATTCGTCTATTATAATCAGAAAGTCGTCCGGAAAATAGTCCATCAGCGTGTACGGACGTGTACCCTCCGGCAGACCGTTCAGATGTCTTGAGTAGTTTTCTATGCCCTTACAGCTTCCTACCTCTCGCAGCATTTCAAGGTCGTATCTTGTTCTCTGTTCTATTCTCTGTGCCTCAAGGAGCTTTCCTCTGTCCTTGAACCACTGTACTCTCTCACTCAGCTCCTCGTCTATGGTTCTGAGTGCCGCTTCCATTTTTTCGGGTGAGGTCACATAATGCGATGCCGGGTAGACGGCTATATGGTTTCTGATACCCAAAATTTCTCCCGTTATCGGGTTCATTTCCTTGATTGACTCTACCTCATCTCCGAACAGCTCAACTCTGACAGCGGATTCCGCCCCTGCCGGATATATGTCTATGACATCGCCCCGTACACGGAAGGTGCCTCTTTCAAATGCCATATCGTTTCTGACATACTGTATGTCAACAAGTCTTCTCAAAATGTCTTTTCTCGGCTTTTCCATTCCCGGTCTGAGCGAAAGCATTTGGTTTTCGTAGTCGAACGGGCTTCCCAAGCCGTATATGCAGGACACCGAGGCCACGATGATAACATCCTTTCTTTCGGCAAGTGCCGCCGTAGCCGAGTGTCTGAGCTTTTCTATCTCGTCGTTTATGTCCGAGTCCTTTTCTATATATGTGTCGGTTGAGGGTACATACGCCTCGGGTTGGTAATAATCGTAGTATGATACAAAATACTCCACTGCATTTTCGGGGAAGAACTCCTTAAACTCTCCGTGGAGCTGTGCCGCCAGCGTTTTGTTATGTGAAATGACGAGCGTGGGCTTCTGCACCTTTTCTATCAGGTTCGCCATCGTAAAAGTCTTGCCCGAGCCTGTCACGCCCATCAAGGTCTGATATTTTTTCCCCTCAGCTATGCCCTCTGCGAGCCTTTCGACAGCCTGCGGCTG
>CAZLTX010000116.1:0-4057 GCA_964562555.1 uncultured Oscillospiraceae bacterium | reverse complement strand
TCTGCGTATTTTTCGGCATCAGAAACTGCATTTACATCGGTAAACCGCATCAGAATAAAGAACTTGGCAAATGACGGTGACAAAAGGGCACGTACCGTGCTTGAGCTTTCGGAAAGGTACGATGACCTGCTTTCCACTATTTTGGTGGGAAACAATATAGTAAATATCGCAGCATCCTCGCTTGCGACCGTTTTGTTCATCGAGCTGTATCCGGTCTACGGTGCGACGGTTTCCACGATTGTGATAACGATAGTCGTTTTGATTTTCGGAGAGATTTCGCCTAAGAGCTTGGCGAAGGAAAATCCCGAAAAATTTGCGATGGCAACGGGCACAATTTTGAGATTTTTGATGCTTTTGCTTTCGCCTGTAAACTGGCTGTTCAAGTGCTGGAAAAAGCTGCTTGCGATAGTTTTTAACGCTGATGATGTCAAGCCTATTACCGAGGACGAGCTGCTCACCATAGTTGAGGAGGCAGAAACCGAGGGCGGCATTGATATGGAGCAGAGCGAGCTGATTCAAAATGCCATAGAGTTCAATGAGCTTGAGGCATGGGACGTGTTGACTCCGCGTGTTGACATAAAGGCTGCGGAAATAGATGATACGCTTGAGGAAATCGAGGAGCTTTTCCGTTCGACGGGATTTTCAAGGCTGCCGATTTATGAGGACGATCTTGACAGCATAGTGGGCGTACTGAATCAAAAGGATTTTCACAACTATATAAAGGGCACGGGCAAGCCTGTATCCGAATATGTCAAGCCGGTAATTTTCGTTGCGGGCTCGATGAAAATTTCACAGCTTTTGAAACGCCTTCAAATGGGGAAAACTCATATTGCGATTATAGTTGACGAGTACGGCGGAACCTCCGGACTTGTGACGATGGAGGATATAATCGAGGAGCTTGTCGGCGAGATTTATGACGAGCATGATGCGGTTGCACTTCAAGATATAGTGCAGCAGCAGGACGGTTCGTATCGTGTGCTTTGCGGAACGAATTTGGACAAGATGTTTGACTTCTTCGATGTGGAGGAGGAGCTTGATGTCACGACTGTCAACGGCTGGGTAGTGCTTCAGCTGGACAATTTGCCTAAGGTCGGTGACACGTTCACATACGAGGCTGACTATAAGCGTTTCGAGGTTAAGGTTACGAAAGCAGATGCCAGAAAGGCATTGGAAATAAATATGGTAGTTACAGAGCTGCCACGTGATGAATAAAAGAAAGGGGAGAATCGAATGGGATTCATGGAAAAGGTCTTTGGTGATCTGAACACCAAGGAGGTTAAAAAAATTGAAAAAATTGCGGACAAGGTAATGGCACTCGATGCCGAGATGGCTGCACTCACCGACGATCAGCTCAGAGGCAAGACGGCTGAATTTAAGGAAAGACTTGCGGGCGGTCAGACCTTGGACGATATCTTGGTAGAGGCTTTTGCGGTATGCAGAGAGGCTGCATGGAGAAGTGTGGGAATGAAGCACTTCAAGGTTCAGGTCATCGGAGGTATCGCACTTCACCAAGGCAGAATTGCCGAGATGAAAACAGGTGAAGGTAAAACCCTGGTTGCAACCCTGCCGACCTATCTGAATGCACTTGAGGGTAAGGGCGTTCATGTAATTACCGTCAATGACTATCTGGCAAAGCGTGACGCTGAGTGGATGGGAAAGATTTACACTTTCCTCGGAATGACTGTAGGCTGTGTTATACACGGCATCAGTGACAAAACGAGAAAAGCGGCATATCGTGCGGATATAACCTACGGAACAAACAATGAATTCGGTTTCGACTATCTGAGAGATAATATGGTTATCTATTCGGAGCAGCTCACACAGAGAGAGCTGAACTATGCTATCATCGACGAGGTTGACTCCATTTTGATAGATGAGGCGAGAACTCCGCTGATCATCTCCGGACAGGGCGATGATTCGACCGACCTTTATCGTATCGCAAACAAATTCGTTAATACGCTCCGTGAAGGCGAGGGTGCGGACTACACGATTGAGGAAAAGGAAAAGAGAGTAAGCCTTACGGACGAGGGCGTTTCAAAGGCAGAAAAATTCTTTAATATAGAAAACTTCGGTGATCCCGAAAATATGGAAATTAACCATCATGTAGTTGAGGCTTTGAAAGCAAAGGCTATTATGAAGAAGGATGTTGACTACATCGTTAAGGACGGAGAAATAATAATAGTTGACGAATTTACGGGCCGTCTGATGTTCGGTCGTCGTTACAGCAACGGTCTGCACCAGGCAATCGAGGCTAAGGAGGGCGTACTGGTTCGCTCCGAGTCCAAGACTCTTGCAACTATCACACTTCAGAACTATTTCAGAATGTACAACAAGCTCGCAGGTATGACGGGTACGGCAAAGACAGAGGAAGATGAATTCCGTGACATCTATAATATGGACGTTGTGGTTATTCCGACGAATAAGCCGGTAATCAGAGAGGACCTTGACGATGCTATATTTGCAAAGGAGCCTGCAAAATTCCATGCGATTTCCGACCGTATAGCGGAGGCTCATGCGACAGGTCAGCCGGTGCTGGTAGGTACGATTTCCATCGAAAATTCCGAGCGTATCAGCGAAATGCTCAAAAAACGCGGAGTTAAGCATAATGTTTTGAATGCAAAGCAGCATGAAAAGGAAGCTGAAATTGTTGCCGAAGCAGGTCGCCTCGGAGCAGTCACGATTGCCACCAACATGGCAGGTCGTGGTACAGATATAATCCTTGGAGGCAATCCTGAATTTGAAGCAAAGAGAGAGATGAAGAACAAGGGCTATACAGACGAGCAGATTTCGTTTGCGACCAGCTTCGTTTCCTCGGACGATCAGGAGCTTTTGGAGGCAAGACGTGTATTTAACGAGCTGCACGAAAAATACAAAGAGGAAAGAGCTGAAGAGCAGCAGAAGGTTCGTGAGCTTGGCGGACTTTGTATCATCGGTACCGAACGACACGAGTCACGTCGTATAGATAATCAGCTCAGAGGACGTTCCGGTCGTCAGGGCGACCCGGGACAGACCCAGTTCTTCATTTCGCTTGAAGACGATCTGATGCGTCTTTTCGGCGGTGACAGAATGCAGAATGTGATGAACAAGTTCGGTATGCAGGAGGAGGCTTTGACAGCGGGAATGCTTTCCAAGTCTATCGAAAGTGCTCAAAAGAAGGTTGAGAGCCGCAACTTTGAAATTCGTAAATATGTACTCCAGTACGACAATGTAATGAACAAGCAGAGAGAGGTCATTTACGATCAGCGTCGCAGCGTGCTTTTCGGGGAAAATGTCAAGTCGTATATAACTGATATGATGGCGGATCTGATTCACAATATTGTGGTTCCGATTACGGTTGACAGCAAGTTCTCGGAGGAATGGGATTTTGAGCTTTTGAACAAGAACCTGAGAAGACTGACAGACAAATTCGAGGGAGTGAGCTATACACAGGAGGAAATGCTTGCACTTACTCCGGAAAAGCTTGAAGAGGATATAGTCGCTGAGTTCAATCGCATATACGAGGCAAAGGAAAACGAAATCGGCCATGAGCAGATGAGAGAGGTCGAAAAGATGATTCTGCTGCGTGTCGTTGACAACCGCTGGATGGATCATATAGATGCTATGGACGACCTGAAGCAGGGTATAGGACTTCGTTCGCTTGGACATATCGATCCTGCTATCGCATACTCGAATGAGGGCTTTGATATGTTCGAGGAGATGGTCGGCGATATCCGTGAGGAAACCGTCAGATATTGCTTCGGCGTGACGGTTAACACAGGTACGCAGAGAAAGCAGGTAATCGTAGGCGGTGAGGGTCGCAAGGACGAATACCGTGACGAAAGCGAAAGCATGAATGTACGCAGAGGTCCGTCTGTAGGCGGCGGTCAGATGCCGCAGGCAGCACCGAAGCCTGAAGAGGCACGCAAACCGGAAACCTTCCGCAGAGAGCAACCAAAGGTCGGCAGAAACGATCCGTGCCCGTGCGGCAGCGGCAAGAAATATAAGAACTGCTGCATGAACAAGGATTTAGAGCAGTAGGAGATTTTTGAAAAACAGATAAAACGCACAGCTTGCATTA
>CAZLTX010000115.1:0-4099 GCA_964562555.1 uncultured Oscillospiraceae bacterium | reverse complement strand
CAGATTGCGGCAGCTTGCGGCGGCGGCGGCGGCGGTAAAGCAGATATGGCTCAGGCAGGTGCTAAGGATGCATCCAAGATAAATGATGCATTTGCACTTGCAGAATCGCTGATAAAATAGTATAATTTGGTAGAAAAGCTGTGATTATGCGAAAAGGAGAAGGGAGTATCGGAAATGGATAAGAATACGATTATGTTCAACTCTTTCAAAATGCAGAAAACAAACAAACAGATTGTTGAGGATGTTTATCGTGCCTTGGAAGAAAAGGATTACAACCCAATTGATCAGCTGGTCGGATATTTGATTTCAGGAGATCCGTCCTATATTACCAGCTTTAATAACGCCAGAACGATGATAAAAAGCATCGACAGAGATGAACTGATTGCTGAAATGCTGAGAGAATATGTTGGGATTGACCAATAATTGAAGTGAAGCGGGCTGAGTGCCCGCTTTTCTTGTGATAAAAAAATAACAGTAAAAGGAAAAGAAGATAATGAGAAAAATAGCACTTGATGTAGGTGACAAAACGGTTGGAATTGCCGTTTCGGATCCCCTCAACATCACCGCACAGGGAATTATGACTCTCGAAAGGGTAGGTATACGCAAGGATACCGGCAAAATTTTGGATTTGGTAAGGGAATACGACTGTGACACTATTGTTATAGGCCTAAACAAGAATTTAGACGGTTCCGACAGCGTACAGACTGAAAAGGTTTATGAATTCCGCACCATGCTCGAAAACAAAATGCGTTCCACCGGCATGAAGGGTATAGATGTCGTATGGCAAGACGAACGCTTTACGACAGTTATTGCAGAACGTGTTTTGATCGAGGCTGATGTAAAAAGGAAAGACAGAAAAAAGGTCATAGATAAACAGGCAGCCGTGGTAATACTGCAAAGCTATCTTGACGGCTTGAAATAGCTTGAAGCAGGAGATTACAAATAAAAGTAATAAATTAAAGCGGTAAAATAAGATAAATCCGAAAATGTATGATAAGAATTAGATTGGAGATACACTAACATGAAAGATTTTTTGGCAAGAAAAGATATCGTTATTTCCGTTAAAAGATATGGAATAGATGCACTCGGTGCTATGGCACAGGGTCTGTTCTGCAGCTTACTTATAGGCACGATTATCAATACAATAGGAACGCAGTTCGGTATCGAGGTCTTAACGATGACGGTTGCTACGATAAACGATATTCCGTATACGGTCGGCGGGCTCGCGTCCGCTATGAGCGGACCCGCGATGGCTGTCGCCATCGGCTATGCTTTGCATTGCCCGCCGCTCGTACTGTTTTCCCTTATAACAGTCGGCTTTGCGTCCAACGCACTCGGCGGAGCAGGGGGACCTTTGGCTGTTTTGTTCGTTGCAATCTTTGCATCTGAAATCGGCAAAGCTGTATCTAAGGAAACAAAAATTGATATTCTCGTTACACCGCTCGTTACAATCGGTGTAGGCGTGGCATTATCGGCATGGTGGGCTCCGGCACTCGGTGCTGCTGCCATGAAAGTAGGTGCAATTATTATGTGGGCAACGGATTTGCAGCCGTTCCTTATGGGAATTTTAGTTTCGGTCGTTGTAGGCGTTGCACTTACGCTTCCGATTTCTTCCGCAGCAATATGTGCGGCACTTCAGCTCACAGGTCTTGCAGGTGGTGCTGCAGTGGCAGGCTGCTGTGCACAGATGGTAGGCTTTGCGGTAATGTCCTTTAAGGAGAATAAATGGGGAGGGCTTGTATCGCAGGGACTCGGAACCTCAATGCTTCAGATGGGCAATATAGTAAGAAATCCTCGAATTTGGATAGCTCCGACACTTACATCAGCGATAACCGGTCCGATTGCAACATGTATTTTCCATATGCAGATGAACGGTCCGGCAATATCCTCCGGAATGGGAACCTGCGGTATGGTAGGTCCTATAGGTGTTTATACCGGATGGGTGAGTGATGTGGCAGCAGGACTCAAGCCTGCAATCACAAGCATGGACTGGATCGGACTTGCACTGATTTCCGTAATATTACCTGCAATATTATGTCCGATTATAAATATGTTCTTCCGCAAAATCGGCTGGGTCAAGGACGGAGATTTAACGCTGGCAGAATAAGAGTCGTGCAATGGTATTGACCTAAATAAAACGGTAAACTGCTGAGTATAATCAAAACGCAGCAGACAATCAAAAATAATTTAAAGCGATATGTCGTCGTATAAGAAAACTTCGGCATATCGCTTTTTATATGAAAAAAGTTGGAAAGGAGGCAGTTGAATTGAGATATGTAAAATGTTAATTGTGTTTGCTAACTATTCCTTAAATCATAATTTTGGGAATAGTTAGTGCAGAAAAAGCAATGCGACTTAAACTCTTTGGAATTTCAAGCCGCATGTTAATCATTAGCCGTTTCCCAGCAGAAAATCTAAAATATCCATTCCCGACGATGTCTGTGATTTATATAATTCGGTATAACCGCAGTTCGTACAGCTTATCGTTATAAACTTTTTATTCTGTATATCGAATATTCTGGCGAAGTCACCGCCTGTTGCTTGAAACTGATCGCTTACATAAGTTCTGCACCCGCACTTTTGGCATACATACTGCATTTGTTCCATAATCTCTAATCTCCTTTTTATGTGTTAGCTAAAAAACATGTTCTTTACAAGCAAAGCTTGCTTTAGTAAATGATAACACATTCGATGAATGTTGACAAGAGCTGTGTTTGCAAAACATCAAAAAAGTGAGGCTCTATTTTGCGATTTAAGCGATTTTTTATGTCTTTGTTAAGGATTTATACCTTGCGATTTCAAGCAGAAAAAGCGACATACATCTGAAATCACAAATGTTGTCGCTTTCCCTTATGATTAGTGATAAATTGGGACCTTAATCGTCATTCCGGCATATAATTCCGACGCTGATATGTCATTGATTTGGCACAACTCATAAACTGACTCACGAATATCGGTATCGGTCGGCATATAGGTTTCGGCAATCGTCCATAATGTATCGCCGGACACGACCGGAATATCCATATACTCAGGTACTGTCAAGCTGACAGCAGTATTTAAGCCTAATGCGAAGTTTATCGCAGTAGTCAAAATAAGAATCATTAAAACAACAAATACGGTAAATCTCAGTTTGTTCGCAACTCGATAAGTCTTAGTCATTAGGCTCACACCCCTTTCAAAACATTCGTTCTTTACTCTTAATATAGCAGAATAAATGTTCTTTGTCAAGCGGAAATTCAAAACTTTTGTTCTTTTTTTGCGTTTTTTCGAACAAGTTTTCACAATAAAATATGCCCCACGATTTTGTGAGGCATATTTCGTTCATTCGCTGATTATTCGAGCTGTCCCGAAAGCTTCATTTTTTCCTTATAAGGAAACGCTTTGTCAAATTCTTCGGCATCATTCAGATCTACGAAGTACCCTTGCGGTGTTGCATATTCTCCGCTGACACCCGTCAGATAGCCGGGAATAAGTTCTTTGCAGAGAAAGAATGATGAATCCGCACCCTCAGGCAGCCCATGGTACCTGATGCCGAAATCAGAGGCATAGCTAAAGCCGCTTTTACCGTAAAAATCAATATTTCCCTCGAAACATAAAGCACCGCAGCCGAGTTTTGCAGCCTGTTCTAACGAAAAATCCAAAAGAATTTTTCCGTAGCCCTTTCGCTTGTATTCAGGTGCAATGCAGATCGGACCCATAGTCATGATAGGAAGCTCTGTTCCGTTATCCGTCTTAATGACAGCCTTCATAAACATATTCTGTCCGATTAGTTTTCCGTCCTTTTCCATAACGAAGTCAAGCTCCGGCACAAAATCCTTGTCAGCTCTGAGCCTGTTCAAGACATAATGCTCCAGACAGCCCGGGCGGTAAACGTTCCAAAATGCTTCTCTTACGAGATTCTCGGTTTCACGATATTCTTCTTTTCTTTCTAAACGAATGATATAGTCATTTTTTTTCATTATTTTTTTCCTCCTGATGATTGTTGACTGCAATTCGGGGAGGCTTGTCGAGACTGATTTGGCAAACCTCCCGGCTAGCCTACAATCTCCGTTGTCCTGCTTGTTTTTCTCAAAAAGCACGCTCCTTAAATAATTATTTT
>CAZLTX010000114.1:0-4109 GCA_964562555.1 uncultured Oscillospiraceae bacterium | reverse complement strand
CTACAGGCAGTGACAAAAATGACTCCGACAAATCAGCTTCAAGCACAAGCAGCTCCGAGTCTTCCGCTATTACGGCTAGCAAGGCCAAAAGCATAGCTCTCAAACACGCAGGTATATCCGAAAGCAAGGCAACATTTGTAAAGGCTGAAAAAGACTACGAGGACGGAGTTTTGGTATACGAAGTGGAATTTTACAGCGGAAACACCGAATATGACTACGAAATTGATGCTAATACAGGTGCTGTCCGTTCCTTCGACAAGGACATCGAAAACTATTCGATTCCGTCAAACACAAGCAGCTCAGCTTCTACGTCGCAGCCTTCCTCAAACTACATCGGTGTTGACAAGGCAAAATCCATAGCACTTAAGGATGCAGGTCTTTCAGCCTCCTCCGTCACTTTCACCAAGGCCAAACTCGACCGTGACGACGGACTCAGAGTTTATGAAATTGAGTTTTTCACAAGCTCTAAAGAATACGAGTATGAAATCAATGCTGCCACAGGTGAAATCATTGACAAGGACATCGATGTAAACGACGACTTCGAAGATGATGACGAGGATGACAATGAGTGGGACGACTAAATGAGACATCATGACATAATTATAGGAGTATAAAGCGACCGACGGCTCAGCCGTCGGTCTTTTGGTATAGAGCTTTATTTACAGGCACTTGCTGGAGTTTTTCCATATGCCCATTCTTTCTGCTTCCTTTATCAGATCATCTCGGAAGTCAGGGTGTGCAATGCTGATGAGCAGCTCGGCACGTTCCCATGTGGACTTTCCCTTAAGATCCACTGCTCCGTATTCGGTTACGATATAGTTCGTTGCCATTCTCGGTGTGGTTACGATGGCTCCTGTAGGAAGTACCGGTGAAATCAGTGATTCAAGCTTGCCCTCCTTGTTAACTCTGGTTGACGGTGTGCAGAGGAAGCTCTGTCCGCCGTTTGACTGATATGCTCCGAGCACGAAGTCGAGCTGTCCGCCGGTTCCACTTATTTGCTGATGTCCTGCGGTTTCCGAGCAAACCTGTCCGTACAGATCAACCTGTATACAACTGTTCACCGAAACGAAATTCGGAATCTGTGCTATTGTCGAAATATTGTTTACATAATTTACCGGGGCATTGCAGCAAATCGGATTGTCATCTATGAAATCATACAGTCTTTTGCTGCCTCCCGCAAAGGTATATACCGCCTTGCCCTTGTCTATAGGCTTGTTTCCTGTGAGCTTTCCGGCTTCGAAAAGATCAACATATGCGTCTGTAAACATCTCTGTATGTGCATTGATGTTTCTTAAATCGGATTCTGCAATCAACTGACCTATGCAAAGCGGAAGGCTGCCTATTCCGAGCTGCAATGTGCTGTGGCTCTTAATCTTGTCAACTACATGTGCTGCTATCTTCTTGTCGATTTCCGACGGTGCTTTAGCCGGAAGCTCCGCAAGAGGTGTATTGCTTCCCTCTACGATATAATCAATGCCGTACAGGTTGAGCTGCGTCTGATAGCCGTGTGCAATCGGCATATTTTCGTTTACTTCTACTATGATTTTTTTTGCCGACTTGATGACACCCCACATATCCGCAACCTGCGGTCCGAGATTGAAATTTCCGTGCTTATCCATAGGTGCCACCTGGAAAATTGCGATATCTATATCGTTGTTATTGTTTACCCAGAAAAACGGCAGCTCACAGAAGAGCATCGGAATGTACCAGCAGCGTCCGTCCTTGTTCATGTTTCTGTCGTGCACATTGAAGTGTGCCGACGCAAATCTCACCTGTTCATTGCTGCTCGTCGCAAGATATGTTTCGAAGGGCTTTTCTCTGATAGTAACCGTACTGATAACCGTAATATCTTTCAGTTCGTCCGCCCTTTTTGCAATCGCTTTGTCCACATCGATTGTGGAGCCGCAGCCCAGTCCGAAATGAAGTCGGTCGCCGTTTTTAACCATTGCGGCCGCCTCATCGGCAGTAATCAATTTTTTCTTGTACTCCTGTTCTAAATTTGATACCTTATACATCTTTTACCTCTCACATCTAACATTGTTAAATTTTCAACATACGGATATAGTATACAATATCTTTCCCCAAATAACAACAAAAAAATTGAATAATCGGCGATATGAGATGGTTTTTTTGAGAAACAAAAGTCAAGAAAGCTTATTTTGTTGGGGTATATTTTGTGCCACGTGCCTGTCCGTGCTGCGTCAGCAGCTTCTTTTCCAAAAGTCCTTTTATCAGGCGAAATGCTGTCGAAGGGCTTACATCAAGCAAATTCGCCACTTCATTCTTAGTTATTATGCCCTTTGTTTCGGCATATTCAAGAACTTTTTCTTCATAAGGAGACAAGTACGCCCCGTTGTTTTCAAAAATTCTAGTCTCAAATTTCGTAAGCGTTTCGCCTATATGCGGGTAATCATTTGTATAATTTTTTTGTGCATTGATGTTCGGCAAAATTATTTTGAATGTGTTTCGAGTATTCTCTATAGTCGGTTTTTGACTCTCATTTGCATATGCTTTCATGATCTTACTCATGCCTGTACCGTAGGCCTCAATCAATTTGAGGCGATAAAAAACATTCGCGAGATTTTGGTTTCTGCAAACGGAGATCCCTGCCATAATGTCTTCCGTTTCAATCCCCGGCATCAAGCCCCCTATCGAAACAAATTCCATTCTGTCGGAATACATACTGATCAAGCCGCTTGCACTGAATGAGTAGTCTCGATGTACCAGCATATTAAGCAAAGCCTCTCTTACCGCAATTTCCGGATAGTCTTTTACATCTATACGCAGAAGTTTTTCGAAGGTTGCCCGAGTTTGGTTTCTGAAATCAATAAATTCATAGACATCATTCATCTGCCGCATAAGCGAACCGTCAAACTCTCGTCTATCCTTGAAAACCATCTGGTCATCTCCTTGAAAAACCGCAAGCTTAATCGTATGTCGGCATTGGTCGGATAAAAGAAGTGCCAAATTGCTGTAAAGGCCGTCCCTGTCAATCAGTTTCAAGCTACGCATTTGCTGTGTACCAAACTCCACTTCCCTGCGTTCAAATTCTTTTTTCGTTTCCTCAAACGAAAGCTCCTGCTCCAAGCTTCGCATAGTTTCAAAGCTGTCCCCGTCAGTTTCTTTAATCATCTTTCTTATTGCGGCATCGGTTGCCGGTACCGACGAGTATCCCTGTCTTACATACACGCCCTCGGATCGCATCCCTTTTTTTGCAAGATAATACGGTTTGTCTGTTCCTGCCTGAATGTCTACAGCCACAATCTGCTTGCCATTTACCTCTTTTGTGTCGTAATGCACGAACATACTTACATCCGGTTTTATCGTATCTCTGACCATATTGCTTATTTGCAATGCAACCTTATCCGGATTATCAAGCCCGATTACAGCTCCATCGTCACTTATACCTACATAAATCCTGCCGCCGCTGCAATTCGCAAAAGCTATTATTTCTTTTTTTATATCCTCTACAAATATTTCTTTAAGTTCGGTTGTTTCACTCTCTTGAAAACGCATCTCCTCACCTCCCTGCTATATATTCATATTATATCAAATCGTTTCAATCATGTCAATCGTATCACGCTTTTGGTTTGATTTTTTGATTTAATGTTTATTATCTTTCTTAATTTCTTATTAAATTTTTTCTCAGAGTAAAAATAGGGGTACTATTTTTTTGCATTCTGTGTTAATATATAAAAGGCAAACTTAATATGTCTCCGTAGTTAAATGGATATGCGAACCTCGCTTCGCCTGCGAAATCGCAGATTTCGGGCGAAGGTGAGAACCGCGATACTCGCTCCCGCTCGTATTAACAGTGCTCTTTATCAAAGAGGGTGCTTTAGGAGAGCACTTTCAGTTCTTCCATTTAACTCTCGTATTCAGCAAACTTAATATGTCTCCGTAGTTAAATGGATATAACAGTGCTCTCCTAAAGCATAGTTGGCGGTTCGATTCCGCCCGGGGATACCAGAAAAAAGCCCTTGGACTCTGATTTGCCAAGGGCTTTTGTTATTGCTTTGTTTCTTTGGGCTCGGGGATCGGCCTTGAGCTTGCCCTCTGCACCGTGGCAGCCTGGCTTGCTGCTTTCTCTTTTGCTTTGCTTGTTTTGT
>CAZLTX010000113.1:0-4124 GCA_964562555.1 uncultured Oscillospiraceae bacterium | reverse complement strand
GGCTGCGGAGGCTGCGGAGGCTGCACAGGCGGTTTTGCTGTCGTATCACATCGACCGCCCATGTTTATAGGCATACCGATATAAGGATCATTTATCAAAATAAAAACCTCTTTTCTGCTTAAAATTTTTCGCAGCAGGTTCGTATATCCCATACACACGGAGGGCATACGCTTTCCTGCTTATACAGTTTATGCACGAGCTGAAAATCGGTGAAAAAAAGCCTGCATCTGCAATAAACTACTGGAATTTGTACGCTTTATGGGGTACAATAAGCAAAGGGAATGAAGAGAGTGATAAGAAAACGCAAAATATGTCGTAAAACATCGTCTGAACATGAAGATTAACGACATTTTAGCGTATATTTGCGATATGATATACATACCGAAACAGAGGTAAGAAAGAAAATGAACAGTTCCAAAAAGCCAATAAAAGAAAACAGATTCGACCAAGTTCAGCTCAGCGAGGAATTTTTGCGAGAGAAAGAAGCCATGGTTGCCAACCACAAGAGGGATATCCTGCTTTGCATAGGAATCTTTTCGGTGGCAACGGTAGCCTCGTTTTTCTTCCAGGAGATGGCATCAGACCCGTCACTGAATATAGCTATGCTGTACACGCTCGGAGTTTTCATAATAACGAGGTATACGAACGGCTATATCTACGGCATGCTGTTTTCGATAATGAGCGTTTTGAGCGTAAACTTTTTCTTTACATATCCGTATCAGGATTTCAATTTCACGATAGAGGGCTATCAGGTAACCTTCCTCGGAATGTTTGCGATTGCGATAATCACTTCGGCGATGAGTACGAACATGAAAGAGCAGGCAAAACAGATTGCAGAGCAGGAAAAGGAGCTGATGGAGGCTCAGAAAGAAAAAATGCGAGCGAACCTTTTGCGTGCGGTTTCACACGATCTGAGGACACCGCTGACGGGCATAATCGGAAACAGCTCGTCCTATCTGGAAATGAGAGATACGCTGACGGACGAAGAAAAAATTGAGCTGATAGGTCATATCAACAGCGATGCGAATTGGCTTTTGAATATGGTCGAAAACCTTTTATCGGTTACGAGAATCAACAACGAAACCGCTTCGGTGGCAAAATCCCTGGAGGCTGTGGACGAGGTCGCATCGGCTGCCGTTATACACTTCAAGCAGCGATTCCCCGAGGCAGAGGTTCGTGTCAAGGTTCCCGAGGACATAATTATGGTTATGATGGACGCTATGCTGATACAGCAGGTAATCATCAATATTTTGCAGAATGCACAGATGCATGCAAAGAGCACGAAGCCGTTGGAGCTTACGGTGAATGAGGACGAGGTAAAGGTTTACTTCCACATCAGAGATTACGGCGTAGGCATTGACGAAAGCAGATTGGAAACGATATTCGACGGAGAGGGCTACAGAGCGGAGGAAGCGAAAACCGACGGATACAAAGGCATGGGAATAGGACTTTCAATCTGCAAGACGATTGTAAACGCCCACGGGGGCAAGATTATCGCAATCAATCATCCGGACGGAGCAGAATTTTGCTTTTCGCTCCCTAAGGAAAAGGAGGAGTAAAAAATGTATCAGAAAATTACGGTTTTAATTGTTGAGGACGAAAAAAGTATTTGCGACTTTATCAGCAAGACCTTGAACTCACATGAATATAAGGTGCTGACCGCAGCAAACGGCAAGGACGGTTTGACGATGATAACCTCGTCGCTGCCTGATGTGGTGCTTTTGGATTTGGGACTTCCGGATATGGACGGGCTCGATGTAATCAGAAAGACCAGAGAGTGGTCAAGCCTGCCGATTATCGTCATTTCGGCAAGAACGCAGGAAAAGGAAAAGGTTGCGGCACTTGATGCCGGAGCGGACGACTACATCACAAAGCCGTTCGGAACCTTCGAGCTGCTCGCCAGAATACGAACGGCAATCCGCCACAACAACCGCCTCAGCGACGATCTTATGAACAGCAACAGACCTTACTCTGCGGGCGATTTGGTTATAGACTTCGAAAGACGGCTTGTGACTCTCGAGGGTGAAGAAATCCATCTGACGAGAGTGGAATACAAGATAGTGTCGCTGCTTGCAAGGAACTCCGGCAAGGTTATGACCTACGATACGCTGATAAACGAGGTTTGGGGACCGTATGCAGACGACAACAACAGAATTTTGAGAGTAAACATGGCAAATATCCGCCGCAAGCTTGAAAAAAATCCGGGCGAGCCTAAGTATATCTTCACAGAGCTCGGAGTAGGCTACAGAATGCTTGAGGACGAGGGACTGTCATTTTAACGCTTGAGGTAAATATGAAAGAAAAATTATTCAATGAGATATGTGCGGAATATTCACCGAACGCACACTACGGACTGCTCGGTGCGAGCCTTAAGCACAGCTTCAGTCCGGAAATACATAAAAAAATCGGGACGCTCACAGAGCGTCCTTATAGCTATGTCCTCTTTGAAAAGAAGGAAGAGGAAATTGAGGAATTTTTGAAGCACGGAGCTTGGAACGGCTTGAATGTCACGATTCCGTACAAGCAGACGGTTATGCCGTACTGCGACGAGCTGTCTGAAGAGGCAAAGGCTATCGGGGCGGTAAACACGCTGATAAAGCGAAACGGCAGGATATACGGACACAACACCGATTATACGGGCTTCAAAAAGAGCCTGCAGCAGCACGGAGTGCCTGTCCGCGGCAGCAAGGCACTCATACTCGGCAGTGGCGGTGCATCTAAGGCTGTGTACCGTGTTCTCTGCGACATGGGAGCGGAGAGAGTCGAAACAGTCAGCCGAAACGGCGAGCTGAACTACGATAATGTGTACGAGCTTAGAGGCTCCGATACGCAGATAATAGTTAACGCAACACCGGTGGGAATGTATCCGAATAACGGAAAATCGCCGATTTTTCCCGGAAACTTCCCTAAGCTGGAGTTTGCGGCAGATCTCATATACAATCCGCTCAGGACAAATTTCCTCTGTCAGGCGAAAAAATCCTGCATAGAATATATGTCGGGAATGAAAATGCTGGTACTGCAGGCAGCGGCATCAGCCGAGCTGTTTTTGGGCTGTAAGGTCAGCGTTGCGGTGACCGAGCAGATTGAAAGAGAGCTTTCGCTGGACAAGAAAAACATAGTTCTGATAGGAATGCCGGG
The DNA here is from genome assembly GCA_964562555.1 of uncultured Oscillospiraceae bacterium. Classification (GTDB taxonomy): domain Bacteria; phylum Bacillota; class Clostridia; order Peptostreptococcales; family Anaerovoracaceae; genus CAG-238. The sequence goes on along the minus strand of CAZLTX010000113.1, from coordinate 986 downwards.
AGCGGGCAAAACGACCGTAGGCAGAATTTTGGCAGGCGAGCTTTCAAGAAGCTTTTATGATGTCGATGAAATGATTGAAACGATGGCGGGAAAATCCATACCGCAGATTTTCGCCGATGAGGGTGAAGCCGCTTTCCGCCGGCTTGAGATAGAAGCAGTCGCAGAGCTATCCAAGGTTACGGCGGCGGTAATCGCCTGTGGTGGTGGAGTTGTTACTCGTGAGGAAAACTACTATCCTTTGGCAGAAAACGGCTATATAGTGTTTCTGAACAGAGATATCAGCCTTCTTTCCACGGTAGGCAGGCCTGTAAGTCAGGCAGTGCCCGCAGAAAGACTTTACCGCATGAGGCTGCCTCTGTACAGAAGCTGGTGCGACGACGAGATAGAAATCACGGACTATACGCCGGAGGCTGCCGCCGCACATATCATAGCTATGCTTTAGCCCTGTCCCATGTGCAGGCATGCATGAGAAAAAATGCGGCAGAATTAAGTTAAAAGCAAAAATTAAAATCAAAATCGAATCTCCGTTCAGGCTGTGAACCCCTTCACAGCGGACGGAGATTTTTTGTTAAATTTTTTTCAACAAAAGCCTATCATTTTCGACTTTTTGACGGGGCAATAAAAAGCGGATTGGTATATAATCATTATACTAAAGTCATAAAGCATATGAGCGATGGGAGGCATAAGCAATGCACAGATAACATCATCACGACAGGCTCCGTCATTGCGGTTGCGGACGGACAGTTTATGATGATTGTGGAACAGGGCAAGGTCGTAGAGGTATGTGCCGAGCCGGGCGAATTTATATTCGATGCCTCGACCGAACCGACGATTTTTGAGGGAGATTTCAAGGAAAGCCTGAGAGCCTCCTTCGACAATATGTGCAAGATATTTACCTTCTGCGATGACGGAACAGCGATACAGGAAAGAGTTTATCTGTACTCGGATTCCTATTACTACTATCCGTATGAAGCAGAAGCTGCGGC
>CAZLTX010000112.1:0-4210 GCA_964562555.1 uncultured Oscillospiraceae bacterium | reverse complement strand
ATGCGGAGCAGAGCCCCAAGCATATGCGGAGCAGAGCCCCGCATCTACGGTGTTCGATGTAATTTACACTTTGAAATCATTTTTCAAAAGCACTGCTTTTAATTTTGTGTTTTACCCTAAAATCGTACTTTTTGTTGAAATCGTCATACGGAAAGAGTATAATAGTAGAGGAATTGCAAAGGAAATCGCACAGGCAGGCTTTTGAGGCATATTGGGGCGAAAGCGGCATGATCCGGAAAGGAAGATGAAAATGTTTTACGAAATGACGATAGCAGGTTTGAAAAGACAGCTGCCTTTGTTTAAGGTGACGGACGATTTATATATCGGAGCCTTCATTATGTTCAGCGATGTTGAAATCACCGTTGCATCTGCGAGAGAGCTCCTGAAAAAGGCACCGGAGTTTGATATTATGGTGACGGCAGAGGCTAAGAGTATCCCGCTCATTCACGAAATGGCAAGACAGGCGAGTGTAAACGATTATGTTGTGGCTCGTAAGGGACCGAAGATTTATATGGAAAACATCATCACCACAGAGGTTGATTCGATTACAACGGATCATATTCAGACACTCTGTATCGGTCAGAAAGAAATCGATCTGATAAAGGGTAAGAGAGTACTTATTGTGGACGATGTTATCAGCACGGGGGAATCGCTGAAATCAATCGAGAATTTGGTAGAGCGTGCAGGCGGCAATATTATCGGCAAGATGGCAGTGCTGGCAGAGGGTCAGGCAGCGGAAAGAGATGATATTATTTTCCTCGAAAAGCTGCCGGTATTTAACGCAGACGGAAGCATAAAATAAATAAAAAGCTTGGAATTAAGGCTCGAAAACTTACAGATTTGTAAGTCTCGGGTCTTTTTTGTTAGGAAAGAAGCTTTGAAACGCTCTCGGCGTATGTTAGAATATAGGTACGGATTGGGGGATTGAATTTTGAGAGAAAAAACAGAAAAGAGAAAGAAAAAGGGAATATTGAGAAAAATCATAACACGCCTGCTGCTGCTTGCTTTTCTGATTGGGGGAGCGGCTGTTGCAGCGGTGACACTAAGCGGCTACGAGCTTTATCGGGAGGCGGTCGAAGCGGTTCCTGTCAACGAAAAGCTTGAGGAAATTCAAGGGAAAGAGAATTTTACGAGCTACGAGGAGCTGCCGCAGAGATATATAGATGCGGTGATAGCTGCGGAGGACAGGAGATTTTTCAGACATCACGGCTTTGACATTTTGGCGACAAGCAGGGCGGCATGGCACAACATAGAGGCGATGAGCCTCGTCGAGGGCGGAAGCACGATAACGCAGCAGCTCGCAAAGAATATGTATTTTACGCAGGAGAAAAAATTCAGCAGGAAGGTCGCAGAGATTTTCGTGTCGAAAGAGCTTGAAAAACTGTGTGACAAGGAAACGCTTTTCGAGCTGTATGTCAACTCTATATATTTCGGTTCGGGATATTACAGCGTTTATGATGCGGCACAGGGATATTACGGCAAGGAGCCGTCCGAGCTGGACGATTACGAATGTACGATGCTGGCAGGTGTGCCGAATGCACCGTCGGTATATTCGCCCGATGTGAACCCGACTCTCGCCGAGGAACGCAGACAGCAGGTGCTGGAGTGCATGGCTGAAAACGGATTTATCGAAGTCGGAGAGCTCGGTTACATCGAAAAGGCGGAATGATTAGGAAAACAGGCACATATAATCTGTCATGGAGGTTAGGAGTATGGCAGACTATATTGTGAACGGATATGCGTATCCCTCAATTTCAGAAGAAACCTTGGATTGGTGGCTGCCCCGACTTTCGTGGGTGGCTGCTTTCAGTTATGGCTTTACGGAAAACGGCGAGCTTGTGAATCTGGACGACGAGAGCTTGATTCGACCTGCGAATGCGGCAGGAGTGCGTCCGATGATGGTGCTGACACCGCTCGATGCGGAGGGAAATTTCAACGACAATATTGCGATAAGAGTTTTTGAAAATTCGGAGGCGAGAGAAAATCTGATTTCGAATATAGAGGCAAATATAATACGAAAAAATATGTGCGGCGTGGATTTCGATTTCGAATATTTGGCGGCTGACTATGCTGACGATTACGTTCGCTTGGTTGCGGACACACGGCAGCGGCTGAGCCCGCAGGGCTTTCTGACGAGTGTGGCACTGGCTCCGAAAACCTCGGCAGACCAGCCGGGACTCCTGTATCAGGGGCATGATTATGCCGGCATGGGAGCCGCTGCGGACTATTGTCTGCTTATGACCTACGAATGGGGCTACACCTACGGTCCGCCGATGCCCGTATCGCCGATTAACAATGTACGAAGAGTGCTTGAATTCGGTGTTTCGCAGATTTCAAGCGATAAGATTTTGATGGGATTGAGCAATTACGGCTATGACTGGAGGCTGCCGTTTACGCAGGGCGAGTCGAAAGCGGAAAAGCTCACGAATTATCAGGCGGCGGCAAGGGCGGAGTATTACGATGTTCCGATTCAATATGACGAGGAGGCACAGGCACCGTTTTTTACATATACGGCAGCCGACGGCAGTGAGCATATAGTTTGGTTCGAGAACGAACGGAGCTGGCAGGCAAGGCTTGCACTCGTGGAGGAATACGGACTGGCAGGAGTGAGCATTTGGAACATAATGCATATATTTTTCGGCGGGATTTGAAAGCGGTCGGCGGCGAAGCTGTTCGGCAGGTTAACGAAAATTTTACTTTACATTGCAAAGGGAATGGGATAATATTTTAATAAATACAGCGGCATATCGGCCGGCTGCTGCACTTATTTAACGGAGTACGGAGAAAGAGATGGAACAGGATAAGACACAGACAACGGAGATAAATTCAGAGGAAAATTTGCACAAGCCTGAGGAGAGCAGCAGAGAGTACAAAGGGGACAGCCGCTTTAAGGAAAATGTCATTTTGGTGATACTTGGGGTTACGCTGCTTGTAGCACTGCCTAATTTGGGGACGGTTGCGAAAGCTGCGGGGATTTTGATTGGACTTATTATGCCGTTAATTGCAGGGGGAATCATAGCTTTCATATTGAATGTGCCGATGAATTTTTTCGAGCGGAAGATAGAGCTGCTTAATGCTAAGTGCGGCTCGCAGCGTTCAGCTAAGCTTTTGCTGCGTCTGAAAACAGCGATAAGTATGATTATAACGCTGATTTTGTTCGTTATAGTGATAGTTTTCATCGGAAATGTTATTTTCCCGAATATGATTGAGTCGGGGAAGAAAATCGTCGATATAGTTCAGGAAAATTATCCGGCGTGGGTTACGCTTGCCGAGAGCTACGGCTTTGATATGAGTATGGTGAGCCGCTGGATGGAAAATCTCGACTGGGACAGCATCATAACGAGCATCAGAAACAACAGCGGAGAGATACTTTCGACCGCAGGGCAGGCAGCTACAGGTGTTTTCGGTGTGCTCGGAAATATCCTCTTCGGTATGATTTTTGCGATATATATTTTGCTGAACAAAAAGAAGCTCGGAAGGCAGGCAAAGCAGCTTGCATATGCTTATCTTAAGAAAGAGTGGGCGGACGAGGCGTGCGATATTGCGAGTCTTGCATACAGAACCTTCTCAAACTTCCTGTCGGGACAGTGCCTTGAGGCTGTGATACTCGGAACGATGTTTTTCGTCGTGCTGTTTATCGGCGGTTTCCCGTATGCGGGGACAATCGGGGTTGTCATCGGCTGTATGTCGCTGATACCGTTTGTGGGAGCATTCATCGGACTTGCGTTCGGAGCATTGCTGCTTGCGGTTGAAAATATCAGACAGGCATTTTGGTTTATCGTGATTTTCTTTATCATTCAGCAGATAGAGGGACATATAGTTTATCCGAAGGTTGTCGGTGGCTCGGTGGGTCTGCCCGCACTTTGGACATTGCTGGCTGTGGTAGTGGGCGGCAAGGTTTCAGGCGTGTTCGGAATTATAGCTTTCATACCGTTGTTCTCGGTCGTTTACGCACTTGTTCGCAGAAGCGTGTACAGCAGGCTTAACAAAAGAGGGATAAATATTTAGAAAAAAACGAATTTCCGCAAATCTTTTCGTTGCATTTGCGGAAATTCTGTGCTATAATAGTGTCTGTTCGATAGGTGCGATTTACACTGCACTCCGAAGCGAACAGACAAACTTCATATGCGGTCGTGGCGGAATTGGCAGACGCGCACGGTTCAGGTCCGTGTGGGAAACCATGGGGGTTCGAATCCCTTCGACCGCACCA
>CAZLTX010000111.1:0-4217 GCA_964562555.1 uncultured Oscillospiraceae bacterium | reverse complement strand
GATTTTGTACTCGGCTATCTTGTTCCAGAGCTGCCGCTTGGTTATTTCGAGCAGCTTTGCAGCGGCGGCAACGTTGCCGTCGGTTGCGGCGAGGGCATTTTCGATATGCTCTTTTTCGAAAATGCCTCTCGCCGTGCGGAGCGGAAGCACCGCCTGCTGCGTCCTCACGGCCTCTGAGGACGCAGCAACCGACGGACTCCCCGAAAATCCTCTGCTCCTAAGCACTCCGTCATCGCTGAGTGCCACCATACGCTCAAGCAGATTTTTCAGCTCACGTACATTGCCCGGATAGTCGTACTGATACAGAAAATCCATTGTAAGCGGCTCTATTTCTAAAATTTTCTTTTTTTGGTCTTTCTCTATACGGCGAAGCAGGGCATCTATCAGCATCGGCAGATCCTCCTTACGCTGTCTGAGCGGAGGCACCGTAACCGTTATCGTATTTATACGATAGAGCAGATCCTCTCTGAAAACTCCCTGCTCTATTTCTCTGTCCAAATCCTTGTTCGTTGCCGAAATAAGCCTTATGTCAAGCTCTATCGGCTTGTTGCCGCCGACACGCTCAATCTCCTTGTTTTCCAAAACACGCAGCAGCTTGCCCTGCAGCTTCAGCGGCATATCTCCGATCTCGTCCAAAAACAGCGTGCCGTGGTTTGCCGCCTCAAAACGCCCTATATGCTTTTCGCTTGCACCCGTAAAGGCTCCCTTTTCATGTCCGAACAGCTCCGATTCCAGCGTTCCCTCCGAAAAGACCTGACAGTTTACAGGTATGAAGTGCTGGTTTTTACGCATACTCAGCTCATGTATGTACCTTGCCACGACCTCCTTGCCTGCACCGGATTCGCCCAAGAGCAAAATATTTATATCCGTACCCGCAACCTGTCTGCAGGTTTCGAGCAGCTCTCTGTAGGCAGGGCTTTTGCTTTGGAGCATCATGTCGCTGTCGCTCTTGAAACCGCTTTGCTCCGCCAGCAGCGAGTTTTCTCTTTCCAAAAGCTTTATCTTAGCCATGCGGTCTATGTCAGCCAGCAGCACATCGGGCTCACTGTTCTTTATCGAATATCCGCAGGCTCCGTACTTCATTGCCTCTACCGCACTCTCTATCGAGCCGAAGGCGGTTATCACCATGATGTCCGTGTCCTCAAACCGCTTTTTGACCTCCTTCACAAGCTCTATGCCGTCCATGTCGGGCATCTTCAGGTCGGTCATAATCAGATCCACCTCACGTCTCGAAAGCTCGTCGAGAGCCTCCTTCGCACTTGAGCATGAGCTGACCTGGTAGCCGTTCTTTTTGAGGATGTACGCAAACACCCGCTGATATTCCGGTTCATCGTCTACGACCATGATTTTGTAATTTTTCTTTTCCGCCGTATTTTCCATCGAAAAACTCCTTATCTCATTTTTCTGTTTTCCTGTGTATCCTTGTTTTCCTGCCTCTTCTTGTTTTCTGCCTTTTTACATTTTTTCCGCTCTGCCGTCGGGGATACGAAGTGTAAATTTCGTGCCCTTACCCTCTTCACTTGCCACGCTGATTCTTCCGCCGACCTTTTCGATTTCCGAATTGACTATATAAAGTCCGAGCCCTGTGCCCTTATCCTTGGTGGTAAAGAACGGATTGAAAATCTTTTCCTGTGCCTCTTCGGAAATTCCCGGCCCGTTATCTTCAATCTCAAGTCTGACAATACGCTTTCCGCCCTCGTATTCCTCATTTACCGAAATGTGGATTTCTCCTGTCGCTTTTCCCATATCTCCGAGTGCCTCCACCGCATTGTTCACCAGATTAAAGGCTGCAATCTTGACGGTTTCCTCACGGGTGCATATATCTAAATCCTTGGTGCAGTCCAGCGTGAGCCTGATGTTCTGCGTATCAAGCTTTTTCCTCTCGAGACTGATTATACTCTGCAAAAGCTTTTCAAGATTAAACACCGCCTTTTCATCGTTGCTCAGGCGTGAAAAGCTTAACAGATTTTCAATCAGATTGTCTATCCTGCTTACCGAATCACCGATAACATCGAGTGAGTGCTCGAACATTTCGTCTGCCTCATGCTCCGCCTCGTAGTCACGCAGTATATATGAATAGTTTTTTATCAAGCCGAGAGGATTTCTTATCTCGTGTGCCAACCCTGCGGAAAGCTGTCCGACGGCAATCATCTTATTCTCCTGCCTCAGCCGCCTTTCGGTCTGATTACTTTCCGTACAGTCGTCGATTTGCAAAAGTCGATTGCCCTTTTTCGGGTTAAGAGTTCTGAGATGTATGTGATAGTCGTGTCCCTCGTAGCTGTAATACGGCTGCTCCGGTGACGCATCGTACATCTGCTTGAGCCGGCTCAGCAGCTCTATGGTTCCCACGCCGCAGCCTATGAAGCTGCCCTTTTCGTCCTCGAGCATTCTCTTGCCGTAAGCGTTGCACTGCACTATGATATCTTCCTCGCTTATTACGGCGATAAGTGCATCTATATTGTCTATAACGGTCTGCAAATTGTTTCTTTCTATCTGCAGCTCTCTCGTTTTTTTGTCTATTCTTCGGTTCAGCACGCTTTCCCAAAGCATCAAAATCACTACCAGACCCACGCAGAAAATAATTATGTATTCCGCCCATCTGACGCTGACCGAGTTTGTGACCATATCAGCCGAGCTTCCGAGCCACTCCTTCTGTGCGTTTACGAAGGCTCCCTCTTTTTTCAGCTTCAGCAGGGTCTTGTTCAGGATATTGTAAAGCTTGGTATCATACACGCTTACAGCCAGCGAAACATCTTCCTTATACAGGTCATCTCCCACCTGCCTCAGCTTGTCCTCTATCCCAAGCTCGTCCGCATAATGCGAAATACTCAGCTCGTTTCCCGCAAAGCCTCCCGCTTCGCCGCTCATCACAAGCTCAAGTCCCTCCTTCGGACTGTCAACATATATAATTTTGGTTCTCTGCCCTTTCGGGAAGCTTTCCTCGATTTTCCCCTCTACAAACGGATCTTTTACGACAGCAAGCGGTGTCTTTGCAAAATCCTCGTAATAATTGACCTGCTTATTTTCATATGCGGTCACGATTATTCCCTCGAGCTTGTAAATCGGCTGCGTAGGTGCATAGCGTCCGTTTGCCTCCGTATCGTCGAATAAATCCGCTATATTGATTTCGTTATCCTTGAGTGCCTGCGGCTGCTCCGAGGTTCTGACCGCAGTTTCCACTATCGGGATATCCAGCTTTTCCGACAGTATTGCTATGTAATCTATTATCAGTCCGCTTGCTTCGCCGTCCGAGTTCACCTCGGAAAAGGGTGCATTCTCCGGATCCACTCCGTATTTCAATATTTCTATCTCGTCCAAATACTGCTGTTCTTCACGTGTCAAGGGCTGTGAGTACGCCAAATACTCGTTCGCCGAGATCGTGTATTTCATCTCGACTATGAGCCCGAAGCTTATTATTATCAGCGTCAGTGCAAACGCTATTTTGCTTAATGCCTTTACCATGTGCCTCTCCTTTCCGAAACGGACAGTGAGCATCAACGGACAGTGAAAAATATTTCACTATCTATAATATATTATTCACAGCAAAAAATCAACGCAAAACGCAAAAATGGTTCCCCTTCTTGCTCGAAGAGGAACCTTATTCGAATATATCCGCAAGAGTAATCAGGAAAATACGTTTTCGAGTCCCTGCTCTCTCACTCGCTCTCTGATTTTCTCGCTGTCCGTGCTGTACAGACCAAGCTCTTTCATTCTTTGGAAATATGTTCCGCCTGCGAAGGTCAAGCGTTTTCTGTAGCCTTCCTCCGCAGTGAGCATTTCATTGGCAAAGCTGATGATATCTCCGACCGCAAGCTCCCTCGGAAGCTCAAGCAGCGGCTTTCCGTCTGCCATTCTTGCGGCATTGTAACCGGCAAGCGAGCCTGTCGTTATTGCCTCCGTATGTCCTACAAAGAAGCCCGATTTTTCTCCGCCAAGGAAAAGGTTTTCTATGTCATCGGCTCTCATATATTCGTCACGCAGTCCCACAGACATATACCGGATCGAGTTGCCCTTGCCCCCTGCGTACGGATCGACAAAGCGGGCATTTTCGAAGCCCTCCACCCTGCGTAGATCCTCGAGCTTGAAATATGAGGTCATCAGCTTTGCATGGCCGGTGTCTATCAAAATCAGGTTTTCGGCAAAGGGGTCAAGTGCGTACTGTTGGCAGACCTTTTGGTTCAGCTTATCCTTATGTACAAGCTCCGGCGGCAGCGGCA
>CAZLTX010000110.1:0-4303 GCA_964562555.1 uncultured Oscillospiraceae bacterium | reverse complement strand
CGCCTCAATTAAAATCTAAGTGACAGGCAGGTGAGGCTGCCGTCGATAAGACGGAATTCGTTCGTGTTCATGAGCTTGATAGGGTATCCTAAATCTTCAACGATTTTCTGAGTTACAGGATATCCGTCCGGTACGAGAACTGTTCCGTTGATGTTAAGGCTGTTGATAGCATAAAGCTCTTCGGCAGGAACTACGAAACGGTTGAAATCCTTGAAAGCTTCCATTTCGTTCATAACCTCGGAAACGAGCATGTTGTTGTTTTCAAGGTAGATTACGAAGTCCTTGAGGTGCAGTCCCTCGGTTACGGGAACCGTGGAGGAAGTGTAGCCGAATTTGGTTACGATTTCATTGAACTGTCTTGCACCCTCAGCGTTTGTTCTGTCAGACTGACCCACATAGAAATGCTTGCCTACGAGCATAACATCTCCGCCCTCCATTGTGCCGGGAGCCTCGATATGGAAAATCTGATCGTCGGAGTAGAATTTTCTGATGGTGTCGATGATTTCGTGCTTTTCGCCGTTTCTGGAATCCGTTGCAGGGTTTGTGATTACTGCACAGCCTTCCATAACTACAGCAGGATCCTCTACGAAACAGGAATCCGGGAATCTTTCGTCAGCTTCAAGAACGGTAACCTCAAGACCGAGTTCTCTTAAGGTTTCCACATATTTAGCGTGCTGTGCGATCGCAGCATCGTAGTCAGGTGTGCCCTCACCGAACTGAGCGGTGGAAATACCGTTGATTAAAGCTCTGCAAGGCTTTCTTGTAATTGCTTTTGTAAACATATCAATTCCTCCTAAAAATATATTTTCACTATTTATTGTGCTTTGACTTTCTGTAAATATAGTATATAATATTATAAATGATTTGTAAAACGCAAGTATTTCATGGTTTCCATGCAAAATACGCATATAAATATTAGCGAGGAGGCAAGAAAACGTGAGCATTTTTCATTATGAGGTTTTGACGAAGGCGGTGGAAACGGGCACGCTGACACAAGCGGCGGAAGAGCTGGGGTACAGCCAGTCCGGGCTTACACGAGCAATAAACGCACTTGAAGAGGAATGGGGCGTGAGGCTGCTGATAAGAGGAAGAAGCGGTGTCAAGCTGACGGCAGAGGGCGAAAAGCTATTTCCTTATATCAGAACGGTGCTGCACGACCAAAGGCGGCTCGAGGAACGCATAGATGAGCTCAACGGACTCAGAGACGGACTTATACGGATAGGAACCTTTAACAGCGTGTCCGCACAGTGGCTTCCGGGCATAATCAAAAAATTTCATACGGACTATTCGGGCGTGCGTTTCGAGCTGCTGCACGGCACCGATGCACAGATTGTAAACTGGATTTGCGACGGGCGTGTAGATTTGGGCTTTGTGGGCTATCCGACCAAAACGGAGCTTGAGGCGGATTTTCTGTACAGAGATCCCATAGTCAGCATTTTCGCAGAAAACGACCCGCTTGCAAGACTCGAAAAATTTCCGCTTTCTATGCTGCCGGAGCTTCCGTATGTCGCTCTTAACGAGGGTGTCGAGGACGAGATAACGGCGATACTGAACCAAAACAGAATAGAGCCCGATGCACGATTCATGGAAAGCGACGACCATGCGGTTATAGCGATGGTGGAACACGGACTTGGCACAAGCCTGATGTCGAGAATGATGCTGCAAGGCTTTTCACGCCGCATAGTGGCAGTACCCATAGATCCGCCGGGACACAGAGATCTCGGAATCGCCTGCCGCAGCAAAGAGCTGCTGTCAAATGCAGCGGCGGAGTTCTATCGCTATGCCTGCGAATGGGTGAGAGATGAGTGGGAGAAAGAGCAGGATAAAGCGGCAGAATGAAAGCCTGCTCTTGATTTTTCTTTCATAAAAGTATACAATAGCTACATATGCTATTTACAATACTATTTTATTATTATGAAATACTGTATCTGATTTTTGGTTTTAGCAATTTAGATTTATTTTTCAATTCTTAAAATTCTCAGAAAGGTGCAGCAGTCTTTGTTTATGCTGCAAAAAGGTGATACCCATGCCGAGAAAAAAGGCAAGCGAAAACATTGAAAATATTGAAAAAGATGAGCAGGTGACAGGAGAAAAGCCGGAAACGGAAACTGTTGATGCTGTTGATGCCGAAAAGAACATGAACTGCATAAGCGGCGTCGAAGAAATATCCGAACAAGCGGCGGAAAATACGGAAAATACGGAGAAACCGAGGGTCTACTCCAAGGAGGAGCGTCCGGAGGTCGAGGGAATTTTGGAAATCCAAGAGGATAACAGCTTTGGTTTCCTTCGCTTTTCAAACTTCCTGACAAGCGAAAAGGACATATATGTTTCTCCGACACAGATAAGAAGATTTAACCTTAAGACGGGCGACAAGATTAGAGGAATTACAAGGCTACCTAAAGAGGGCGAGCGTTTCGGAGCACTGCTCTATGTGGTGACCGTAAACGGCGATGAGCCGGGTGCTGCGATAAGGCGAAAGGATTTTGATAATCTGACACCGGTGTTCCCGTTTGAAAGGCTCAGACTTGAGGACGGCAGCAGAGAGCTTTCGACCAGGCTTATAGATTTGGTGGCACCTATCGGAAAAGGACAGAGAGGACTCATCGTCGCACCGCCGAAAGCAGGCAAAACCGTACTGCTGAAAAAAGTTGCAAATGCGATAGAGAAGAATTATCCCGATGTTGAGCTAATCGTTCTGCTGGTTGATGAACGACCTGAAGAGGTTACGGATATGAAACGCTCACTTATCGGCGGCGAGGTTATTTACTCGACCTTCGACGAGCTTCCGCAGCACCATGTAAAGGTAGCGGAGATGGTTCTTGCCAGAGCACAGCGGCTGGTTGAGCACGGCAAGGATGTGGTAATATTATTAGACAGCATTACAAGACTTGCCCGTGCATACAACATGGTCGTGCCGGCATCGGGCAGAACGCTCAGCGGCGGACTTGATCCCGGAGCACTGCACAGACCGAAGAAATTCTTCGGTGCCGCAAGAAAGATGGAAGAGGGCGGCTCAATTACGATACTTGCGACCGCACTTGTCGAAACGGGAAGCCGCATGGACGATGTGATTTTCGAGGAATTCAAGGGAACAGGCAATATGGAGCTTCACCTTGACAGACGACTCAGCGAAAAGCGGATTTTCCCTGCGATAAGCCTAAATAAGTCGGGTACCAGAAGAGAGGATCTGCTCATGGATCAGGACGAGATGGAGGCTGTATGGGCTATGAGAAGAGCTATGGCAAACCGTGACGCACAAGATGTGACAAGCGAAATCATAGACAATTTGGCACATACCAAGACCAATGCCGATTTCGTTCAGGTAATTAAAAAAGTGCTGGTTGACGATTAGAATACAACGAGGAAAACGATATGGATTTAAGTAAAATTTTTTTGAAAGACGCATGCCCGACCTCAATCGGAGGACAGGCAATAATGGAAGGAATTATGATGCGTGGGCCTAAACGCTCGGCAATCGCAATAAGACTTCCGGACGGCAAAATTCACATGAAAACTCAGCCTACCGCACAGGTGAGCAAGTGGGGAAAAATTCCGATGATCAGAGGAGTAATCAACTTCGTTGCCTCTCTGGTATACGGCACCAAGGTGCTGATGTACTCGGCAGAGGTTTTGGAGCAGTATTATCCGGAGGATTATCAGAAAGACAAGTTCGACATATGGGTTGAAGAGCATTTGGGAAGAGAAAAGGCGTGGAATGTATTGGTTGCATTTTCGGTAATACTCGCACTGGTGATGTCGGTCGGAATTTTCATGCTGCTCCCGACAGCCGTGGTTGGCTGGTGTACGGTGCTTACAGAAAATATTTTGGTGCTGAACATAATAGAGGGAATTACACGCATACTTATATTCGTGCTTTACGTACTGCTCATTTCCAAAATGCAGGACATCAAGACGGTGTTCCGCTATCACGGAGCAGAGCATAAGACCATTCACTGCTTCGAAAACGGACTTGAGCTTACCCCGGAAAACGCACAGAGCTTTTATACACTGCACCCACGCTGCGGAACGAGCTTTTTGGTTTTCGTCATGGTTATCGCAATTTTCGTTCATGTGTTCATGGGCTGGCCGAATGTGTGGCTCAGACTTGCGACGAGAATACTTGTGCTGCCGATAATCGCAGGACTTTCGTACGAGCTTTTGAAATGGGCGGGCAGAAGCGATAACATCGTGGTTAAAATTCTCAGCCTGCCGGGACTTTACTTGCAGAAGCTTACGACGGCGGAACCGGATTTTTCTCAGCTTGAGGTTGCGATAGCGGCGGTCAAGGCGGTTCTGAACGACG
>CAZLTX010000109.1:0-4385 GCA_964562555.1 uncultured Oscillospiraceae bacterium | reverse complement strand
TTTTCTACCTCCATATCAAAAAAGCACCGCATTCCATATCTTCAAAGGCCTAACGATACGAAACACAGTGCCGAAATTCAGCATCTCACCCGGCGGCGAGTTTTATTCTTTTGCCAAAACTGTTGTATCACAAATTCCGTCATATGTCAAACGGTGTCGGGTTTGAGTCCTTGAATTCATCTTTTATTTTTGTAAGCACTCCGGGCTCTGTAATGATGTCTGCTGCGGTCATTGCCAGTGCCTTGGCACTGCGGGCAAGGTAATCTCCGGCTGCAGGTGCCACACTTGCAGCTGCAAACGCTCTGCTGTGCAGTGCCGCACCCGCTTCGCAGTCTAAATGCACCCAAGGGTGAATACTAGGAATGAACTGGCTGACATCGCCCATATCGGTCGAGCCCTTTACATCGCAGAATTCGACTTTTTCTCCCTGCTCGACAAGATGCTCGGCGAAAAGTCTGCTCATAATCTGATTGGAGAGCATAGCCGCATTGTTGGTTTCAATCGGCTTGACTTCGACCTTGCAGCCTGTCATTTTGGCAGCAGCCTCCGCACAATCAAGCATCATTGTCTTTAACTTATGAATGGTCGGCATATCCCACGCACGATTCAAATAATGCATTGATGTGAAGTCAGGAATGACACTCGCTTTTTTGCCTGTTTCCAAAATGACACCGTGCACATTCGTGTTCGGGTAATACTGTTTCTGAATATTAACCATCTGATAAAACGCACATGCCGCATCTAAAGCATTGATACCCTCCTCGGGTGCAAGCCCCGCATGAGAAGATTTTCCTATGAAGTCAATCTCAATCGACTCTATTGCCAGCGTTCTTCCGCCGACCGAAGTTTGATCGGGTGTAGGGTGAACCATCATCGCCACGTCGGCTTCATCAAACGCCCCTTTGGGTACCATCAAGGTCTTGGACTGAATGTTTTCCTCTCCCGGCGTTCCGTAAACAACAGCCTTTCCGCCGATTTCATCTAACACCGTCCTAAGACCGTAAGCAGCCGCCATCGAGGTTGTACAAATCAGATTATGTCCGCAGCCGTGTCCGATTTCGGGAAGTGCGTCATACTCTGCAAAAAATCCTATAACAGGCCCTTCCTTGCCGGAATCATAGATTGCACGAAAAGCATACGGCATATTCCGGTAATTATCCTCAACTTCAAAGCCTTTCGATTTCAGCCAATCCTCCAAGAGCTTTGAAGTGTTTTCCTCCGTTCCGCCGACTTCCGGATTTTCATACAGCTTATGAGCTATTCCGTTAAGCTCAGGCAAAACTGCCTCAATCGCATTACTTATTTTTTCGTATACATTCTTTTCCATAGATTTATCCATTTCATATACATCTTCTTACAATTTGAACTGTTTTATTTTGTAATTTTGTAGTCCGTATTTGCCATAAGGCGATGCAGAACATCTCCGTCGATATTGCCTCCGGAAAGTACGAGTGCGATATTCTTTCCGCCTATTCTTTCTCTGAAGTCCATTACTGCCGCAACCGTCGTACAGCTCCCGGCCTCCACGATGTATTTTTCATCTCGTGCCATGAAGCTCACAGCCTTTGCTATCGTTTCTTCGGATACCGCAATGAAATCATCAACATAATCCTTTGCCATAGCGTAACTCAGTGCTCCGATGCCGCCGATCAAAGAGTCGCAGAGAGATTCCTCACAAGGATATTCTTCATAGAAAATGCCGTCCTCGTAGGCTTTTATCATAGCGGGACACGCCTCTGTCTGTACGCCGACAATACGAATCGACGGCTTGATTGCCTTGGCTGCTACCGAAATGCCTGTAATCAGTCCGCCCCCTCCGATCGGTACAACTATGGTATCTATATCCGGATTCTGCTCTAAAATTTCGATTGCAATCGTTCCCTGTCCGCCGTAGATTTTCGGATCATCATAGTATGCATCTATATATGTCATGCCGTTTTCCTCGATGTATTTCATGCCGAGTGCGTGTGCCTCATCATAATTTTTTCCCATCAGCATCACATCGGCACCGAAATATTTCACCTTATCAACCTTGCTCTGCGGCGTTGTTTCCGGTACTATCACCTTTGCATTTGCTATCCCAAGCAGTGATGCCGCATAGCTGACTGAGCTGCCGTGGTTTCCGGAGGAAATCGTCGCAACTCCCTTTTCTCTTTCTTCCTCCGTCAAGGTCATCATTTTGTTCAGTGCACCGCGAATCTTAAAGCTCTTTGCACGCTGAAACGATTCCAGCTTAAAGTAATATTTTCTTTCTTCGTCGCCCAAATAGAAGGATTCCTCCAGCGGTGTCTTTCTGATATACGGACTGATTCTCTCATATGCCTGTTTTACTTCCTCGTAATTAAAGCTCATTTTTATTTACCTCCAAATCCCTGCATGTGCTATTTAACCGCCCACATTACAATCTCTACATGATATCCCGGCAAAAGGCCTACTTGCAGTGCTTTTCTGCAAGGTAAAGTTGACGGCATAAGCTCACGATATACCTTGTTGAAATCATCCCACTTGCCGAGGTCATTCAAATATACCTCAACATTGAATACATTTTCCAAACCGCAGCCTGCCGCTTTCAAAAAGTTCTCACAAGCCAAAATCGTATTTCTTGCCTGCGTTTCCATATCCTCGGGAATCTGTCCGTCATAGTCATCACATAAAGTTCCTGCTGTTACAACAATTTCCCTACCTCCTACAGAAAGCACAGGTGAAAACGGAAAGCCCGTCGGTTCAGTCACATATTTTTCCGGTAAAGTAATTTTCATATTTATTCCTCCAATCCTATAAAACACAAAAGGCATCGAACCGAATCCCTCTGCCCATCGGCAGCCCTAGCGGAATTCGATTCAATGCCTTAACCCTGCACCCGGGGGCACAGGAAACATCGTCTTATCTGTTTCTTACAAGATAGCACACCGCTTGCCCGTTTGTCAAGAATAAAATTCTGACTTTCTTTCGGCATTTATTATGAGCTTTGCATATATTCCATATGAAATTTCTTTATGCGTACGAGGTAAAATCTGTTTTTTTATTTTTTAGTTTTCGTTCAGGAATTCTGCGAATTTTTCCAGTCCCGCAAGGAGCAGCTTGGAATCGAAAGCATAACCGATTCTCACGCAGCCCTCCATTTCGAAGCAGGAGCCCGGTGTGAACAGCAAGCCTTTTTCACGAATCAAACGCACGCACAAATCGTAGGACGGAATATCCTTGTCATAGTAAACCAGTGCCGTCGTGCCTGCTACAGGCTTGATATAATGTACTCCCTCCGTTTCGTTTACCCACTTGTCGAGTATCGCACGATTCTTAAGCAGTATCGCTCTGTTTCTTTCAAAAATCTTTTCTTTGTTTGCAAGTGCCATTCCCGCAAGCATATCGTCAAGCACACCGCAGCTTATAGTATCGTAATCTCTGCGTTCGTGAATCTGATGAATAACATCCATATCGCGTGTTGCAATCCAACCCATACGAAGTCCCGCAAGAGAGAAAATCTTTGACATACTGCCGACAGAGATTCCTTTTTCGTATAAATCTACGATGGAATGCATGTAGCTGCCGTCCTCCGAAATGCCTCTGTAAACCTCATCACAAAGGATATATGCATCGACACTTCTTGCAATTTCGACCATCTGCTCCATTTCTTTCTTCGGAATCCAAGAGCCTGTCGGATTGTCCGGGTTGTTCAGTGTTATCATCTTAGTGTTTTCGTCTACCAAAGTTTTTAATTCTTCTATATCAGGCAGGAAATTGTTTTCAGGTCTGAGCTGTAAAATACGTACCTCTGCTCCGATAGATTCCGGAATGGAATAATGCTGCTGATATGTCGGCATTACGCATACCATGTTGTCCTTAGCCTCAATCAATGTCGTGATGACCTGATTGTTTGCACCTATCGCACCGTGTGTCGGTACGACATTTTCCGCTTTCAGGTTTTCATAAAGACCCGCAACACCCTCCAAATACGCCGGAGAACCAAAGATATGACTGTAGGTCAGACGTGTATCCTTCAGTCCCTTCAGAAAATTATCCGGATCTTCTCCGCAAAGCGTCAAAAGCTCTCCGATATTCAGTGAATCGATACAGGTTTCTCCCAGATTATATACCGCATCGTCCTCAAACTCGTTCATCCAGCGTTCTACCTTAAATGTTTTGATTTTCATATTCGTTCTCCTATCTTTATATTCATTTTACTTTCGGCACAAGATTTCATTCTGCTTCCATTATATCCGATTTCACCGCTGCATTTTTTGTATATTTCAAAATTTTAAGCTATATTTTTTTAATTTTCCACAATCCTATCTGTCAATTTGCTTGAATTCGTGATATAATGCCGATAAGTAAAATTTCTTTGGGAGGTTTTTATGGCACTTACAATCAAGGATCTGCTGCTTTTG
>CAZLTX010000108.1:2454-4392 GCA_964562555.1 uncultured Oscillospiraceae bacterium | reverse complement strand
TTTAGTAGTACCCGTGGTAAACCGCATCAACTCCATGTTCTTCCTTTACCAAATAGGACTGTATCAGGTATCTGCCGTCTTTTTCTTTGAGGACAAGCTCGGCTGTTCCGTTTTTACTCTTCCACTTATCGCTGCTCTGATAGGAAATATGGGTGTCACCAAGCAGCGTTACCGTATCTCCCTCTTTCTTTCCGCTCTTTACTATGAAAAGTCCGCCGCCTGCATCGCTTGTGAAGGTCACAAAGCGGTCAAGCTCTTTCACATAACAGCGGTTCATTTTTTCCTCGGAGTAATTCGCTCGAATATCGTCAAGCGTGATTCCCGCATAATACATCAGTCCCTCATTTATGACCTCAGGTCGGTACAGCTTAACAGGTGTCATAAAGTTGTCAACGGTAAAGCCTGCCTCTCTGTATTCTCTCCAAAACTCCGATGCCTCAAATTCGGCTTTAAGCTCCGGAGTCCATTCCTTAAAGCTGTCGAAATACGGATAATAGCGTATAAACTCAAGGAAGTTCAGCTTTTCCGGGCTTTCGTATTCGCTCGTAAAGAAGCAGTAGAGAGTATTCGTATTATATTTTTCGTATCGCCATGCCGAAAGTGTTTTTTGCAATTCAGCGACCACAGCCTCGTCAAGCTCACCCTCAGGCTGTTCAAGCAGGAAATCCCAGTTTTCCAAACGCAGCTCATTCTCACACCAAGAAAACTCTGCGGCTTTTTCCTTCGTGACAATGCTGCCGTCCTTGAGCTTCTGTGTGAATGTCATGACCACTCGGTATACGCCAGCTTCTGTCAGCTTACCGTATTTCTCCGAAAAATCTATAACCAGGGTTTGCGGCTCTTTATCGCTTATTACCGTCTTTTCTCCGTTATTTTCGTCTGATTGCGAGCCTACCGCCTCCAGCGGCACCCATTTTTTCGCAGCAAATTGATATTTGTTACGTTCATATTCTTCTTCCCCTATGTATTTTTCTATGCGGTAAGACTTATCATATTCAAGCAGCGGCTCAGCGTTTCCGTTTTCGGTGTTTTTTATGTACACGCTCACACTGCTGTCGCTATCTGAGAAACCGCCCCAAAATCCCATGTGCAGATTCGTACTGATGTAGTTTTCCAACAGCTCTGTCAGCTCAGCTGAGGTCATGCATATGCCGTTGACTGCCTCCGCAGCATCGCTTTCACCCTCCTCGTCTTCACCGCAGGAAATATAGTAGACATCTTCTCCCGCTGCTTCATATTTATAAAATGCAATCGGAAAAGCTCTGTCTTTAATATGAATGCTCATGATTAAAACGGAGTTTTGAGCCACATCGCTGCTGTTCTCCGACGGTGAAAAATCCTCTGCCTTGAAGGAATGTAAAAGCTTAACAAGCTGCTTTATTTCACTTTTTTCCGAGATATAAAATTCGTCTGTGTCAAAGCTGTTTTCGATGCTTGCCAAGCAGAAAACACTCTCTATATCGTCAGCTCTCAAGCTATCAAAATATTCCGTGTACTCGTTGCTGCTGCGAGGGTTCAGCACCAGACACACACAGCCGACACACAGTACAACTGCCGCAAGCACTACTATCCATGCCTTCGGTTTCTTGAATGCGGCAAGTGCTTTGACACGCACTGCTGCCTCTTTTTTGCCTCCTATGAAAGAGGTCGTACCGAGTACAAACCGTCTGTTGGCAGATGCAGCCTTGACAAGCGTTCTTGCGTACTCTTTCTTGTCATCGGTCAGCTTTGCGGCATCGTAGTCGCAGTAAACCTCCATATCTCTGCGAAATCTGCGAAAAGCAAGCCACATGACCGGATTCCACCAAAATACGGCAATCAGCACTGCCGAAAGCAGGTTAAGCCGCAGATCTCCGTGCAGAAGATGTGTCAACTCATGTGCAAGGACATGTCTTTTTTCCTCCTCCGAAAATCCGTCCTCCATGCAGATCAGCCAAG
>CAZLTX010000108.1:0-2354 GCA_964562555.1 uncultured Oscillospiraceae bacterium | reverse complement strand
TCAAGCTTTCCGCATCGCTGCAGTCCGTCATCAATCTTACCTGCTGCCGCTGTTTCCTGCCTGCATGGAGTAAAATTCCCAGTACCGCCAAGGCTCCGATCGCCCATGCAGCCGTAAGCAAGGTCTGCTCATTTGCCCGTTTCGCATCGGATACATAATATTCCTTTGATATGTTGCCTCCGGCAAACGGCACATGCATGCTCACCGACTGTCGATATCCTTCTTCCCCGAACACATAATCTGTTTCCTCTGACAAGGTTCCTCGTATAGGATATTCATTTGTATCGGGCAGGCTCGTAAAATTTTGCCGACTTTCGGTAAGCTGCGGCAGATAGTTGCGTGCCGCCAGCTCGCTCTCAGGCAGCAGGTCCGCGAGCGGAACGCATACTATCTGCACCGCAAGGACAAGCCAGAGCAGCATATGTCCGTGCGGTGTGATTTTGCTGCCTGCTATAGCCTTGAGCAGCAAAATTGCCGCAGCTGTAACTGTAGTTGCTATCACTAAATTCAAAATCGTTGCCATAATTTTTCCCCCTACTCCATCTTGTCAATAATATCAAGCAAAGTCTTCTGTTCTTCTTTTGTCAGGTTCTTTTCGGAAATCAGCGACGACACCAGCAGCTTCGCAGAGCCGTCAAATATACGGTTGATGAAGCTCTTCATCTCCTCCCTGCGACATTCCTCCTCCGAAACAGCAGCAGTATACAAGAAGTTTCTCCTGTTGCTGTCGTCAGCGGCTATTGCCCCTTTTTCGCTCAGCCTGCCGACCATGGTGCGAACGGTAGTATAACTCCAGTCTGCATCCGTGATCTGTGCCACAGCCTCCGAAATCTCCTTTAATGTCATTTTCTCACCCTTGTTCTGCCAAAGTGCTTTCATTATCGTCCACTCGGCATCACTGATTGAAATATGTCTGTTCATAATCCTCCCCAGCTCCCTTTTCATATTTTTCTTTGTTTACAATTGTAATCCTTTTTGTGATATATAGTTTACATGTGTAGTCATGCTTTGTCAAGCAGAATTTTTTGTTTTTGTCATGTATGTCGTATACAGTGATCTTATCGGCTGATTTTCGTAAATAACGAAAAAAAGTACTTTCTTTCGTGTTAAGATTGTGTTATAATTTCAATCGTGTGCGTAAAACTCAAAACGCAAAAATACAAATATACAAATAAAGGATATATATCATGCTTACAGCTAAAATTCAACAGTTATCTCACTTCATTCAGCGTGAACCGGTTCTGTCCGTTTCGATTATGCTCGCACTTTTGTCCATGCTTTGGGTCAAGCCGGACGAAGCCTATGCCACATATATTGATTTCCGCACGCTCGGTATCCTGCTCTGCCTGATGTTGGTTGTGGCCGGACTCCAAAAGCTCGGAATTTTCGACATGCTTGCCGAAAATGTTCTGCAAAAAGCAAAAACAACCACAGACATTATCGTTCTGCTGGTTGCTCTCTGTTTTTTCAGTTCCATGCTTATAACAAACGATGTGGCACTTATCACCTTCGTGCCATTTACAATCGTAATCATGCACAAAATGCCAAAGCCTGTACGAGATTACTGGCTGCTGAAAGCCGTTGCCATGCAGACAATCGCAGCAAATCTCGGCAGCATGCTCACGCCTGTCGGAAATCCTCAAAATCTCTACCTGTACAGCAAGGCAGGTGTCAGCATAAGCTCCATGCTCAGACTTATGCTGCCGTATTCGGCAGCGGCTTTGGTGCTTTTGTTTATTTGGATAGGTTTCGCAGCCGGAAAGGCTCCCAAAGCAGATTTATCCGTTAGCCTGCCCGCAGCAGACTCAAGCTGCCTTAAAATCAAGGCTGCCGACAAGCCGTACTTTTTTGCATACATGCTGCTGTTTTCATTCAGCCTGCTCTGTGTTTCAAGAGTGCTGTCATTTCAGGCTTTGCTTTTGGTCGTACTCGTTTACGTACTTGTATGCGACCCACAGGTTCTCAAAAAGGCCGATTACTCGCTGCTTGCAACCTTTGCCGCACTGTTCATTTTCATAGGAAACCTTGCACGAGTGCCTGAATTCAGCGTACTTCTCAAGCATCTGCTCATCGGTCACGAAACGATAACCGCTGTCATCGCAAGTCAGTTCATGAGCAATGTTCCCGCTGCTATACTCCTGTCTGAGTTTACGGGAAACTACAAGGCACTGCTCGTCGGCACAAATCTCGGCGGACTCGGTACGATGATAGCCTCGATGGCAAGCCTCATCAGCTTCAAATACATCACGCAGGAAAACAGCACGCTCTGCGGCAAATACATAGGCGTATTCACCGCCTCAAACCTGCTGTTTCTCACAGCACTGCTGCTTCTGAGCCATGTGCTTTCGATGTAA
>CAZLTX010000107.1:2721-4478 GCA_964562555.1 uncultured Oscillospiraceae bacterium | reverse complement strand
GAAGAGATATTTCACGGAGAGGCTTTCCACGAACAAGACCAAGATGGAAATGGAATATGCCATAGATATAAGAATGATAATGGAAATCAACGGAGTGCAGCCGGAGGTCATAGAGGGTGCTATTATCAGCTCGGTAGTGCCGCCGCTTACCAAAATCATTCAAGAGGCACTTTACAAAATCATTAAAAAAGAGGCTCTGATAGTCGGCCCCGGCATAAAAAACGGCATGAATATTCTGATGGATCACCCGGCACAGATAGGGCGTGATTTGATTGCGGTTGCCGTGGGCGGAATTGCAGAGTACAAGCTTCCGCTTGCGATATTTGATCTCGGAACTGCGACGACACTTTGCGTCGTGGACGAAAAAAAGAACTACATCGGCGGTATGATCATGCCCGGCATAGTAACCTCGCTGAATGCTTTGGCAGAAAACGCCTCACAGCTAAAAGAAATAGAGCTGGAGCCGCCCAGACGCATAATCGGAAAGAATACGACGGAATGTATGCGAAGCGGGCTCATTTATTCCAATGCAGCTGCAATGGACGGTATACTCGATCGTGTAGAAGAGGAAATGGGACAAAAGCTTACGGCAGTTGCGACAGGCGGTCTGGCAAGGCTTGTGGTTCCTTTCTGCAAACGTAAGGTGCATATAGACGAGGATCTCTTGCTCAAGGGACTTTGGGTGATTTACAACAAAAACAAATAGCAATAAGCTTACGCAGTACCGACCATGCCTTGTGTACTGCGTTTTTGTTTGAAAAAATACAAAAATAAAGAAAATAGATGAAACATTTTCGTCTGCTGAAAGGTATATCAAGTGAAATGCATTTCAAGAGGGAGGTATGCGAAGTTTGAGAGGCGAGAAATTCGAGGCGGCAGCGGCAAAATATGCTGATAATATTTATGCGGTCGCATTCAATTATTTCAAAAATCCATACGACGCAGACGATATTGTGCAGGAGGTTCTGATGGCACTTTACCAAAGCAATACGGATTTCGAAAGCGAGGAGCATCTGAAATACTGGCTTTTGAGGGTTGCCGTTAACCGATGCAGGAAGATTTCGGTTTCGGCACGAGTGCGGCATAATATTTCTTTTGAGGAATATGCGGAAAATATGCGTAAAAACTCGGAAAGCGATGCATGGAATATGGGCAGCGATACAGCAGGAGAACAGGATACGGCGGTGCGGAATTTTGAAATTCTGACACAGGTAATGAAGCTGCCGAAGAAGTACCGCAGCGTGATACATCTCTTTTATTATGAGGATTATGACAGCAAAAAAATTGCGGAGCTGCTGGGGCTGAATGAGGGGACTGTGAGAACCAGACTTGCACGAGGAAGAAAAATGTTAAAGGAGGTTTTGTCAGATGTATGAAGCAAAGAGATACGAGGCGGATATAGAAAACTGCGAATATGACGAGGCGGAAAGAGAAATGTATCGGGCAGCCTTTTCGGGGCTCCATGCCTCTGAGAAACTCAAAAGGGAGGAATTTTATATGAAAAAGAGTAAACCGGTAGTGAGAATAAGCCGTATGGCGGCTGTTTGTGCGGTTATAGCACTTTTGGTATGTGCGATGTCGGTGGGGGCATATGCGGCAAGCGACGGAGAAACTGCGAACCCTATCACTCTGCTGCGTGTTTATCTGAACGGTGAAGATATCAGCGGAAATTATACGCAGAATGCTGACGGCTCGTATGATGTAGATTTGGGCGACGGAGCAAGCCTGAGCTATAATATTCCGTCAGAAAACGGAAA
>CAZLTX010000107.1:0-2621 GCA_964562555.1 uncultured Oscillospiraceae bacterium | reverse complement strand
TAGATTTGGGCGACGGAGCAAGCCTGAGCTATAATATTCCGTCAGAAAACGGAAACGATGTGAATTACCGTGTTGATATCAGCACGGAGGGAGCAGATGACAGCGTCGAAATTGATATTTCGGACGCAGCTTCGGCGAATACGAACGATAACGGAAACGGCGAGGGTGAAGCTGCCGAATAAGCTGCGATTTTCTTGAAGCGATAAACAAGGAAGAATTAAGTTAATAAAAACAGGTCGAAAGAACCTCTGCGAGAATTGCTGTAGGCAATGTATTGCGGAGGTTTTTTCTTTTCAAAATTTTTTCGCAAGGCTATTGACAAGTTGATATCAAAACGATATCATAGAGATACAAAAGGGGCAGGCGAGATGCTTGTTTCAAAACATATAATGCAAAATATGCAGACGGAGGCAAGGAAATGGAAGAAAAAATTTTAACGGGAAAGAAAAACGGTATGCTTGTGCTGATTTTGACGATTTTGCTTGAGCTTGCAGCGGTAGTGGGAATGATTTTGGGCATAGCATTTAATTCTTTCGCATTGATAGTGCTTTGTATAGTGTGGGTTTGTGTCGGCTGGCTGCCGATTTGCGGTCTGAAAATTCTGAAACCGCAGGAGGCACTCGTGCTGACACTCTTCGGTAAGTATTACGGAACGCTGAAGGGCGAGGGCTTTTACTTCGTAAATCCGTTTTGTTCGGCAATAAATCCTGCGGCTCAGACCAAGCTGAACCAGTCGGGCGATGTGGACAGTCAGAAAAAGAGTGCATTCAGTTTCAGCCTCGGAGGCGGCGACGCTTCGGCAGCGGTTGAAAATACAGGCAAAAAGATTTCGCTGAAGATAATGACCTTGAACAATGCCAAGCAGAAGGTCAACGACTGCCTTGGTAACCCGGTGGAAATCGGAATTGCCGTAATGTGGCGTGTAACAAACACGGCAAAGGCTGTTTTCTGTGTAGATAACTACAAGGAATATCTGAGCTTACAGTGCGATTCGGCACTCAGAAATATCGTGAGAATATATCCTTACGATGTAGCACCGGGGATTGATACTACCGGGGACGGTTTCGCAGACGAGGGCAGCCTCAGAGGCTCCTCGGAGGTTGTGGCTCAGAGAATACGTGACGAAATTCAGTCAAAGGTGAACGAGGCGGGACTTGAGATTTTGGAGGCGAGGATAACATATCTTGCATATGCACCTGAAATTGCAGCGGTTATGCTTCAAAGACAGCAGGCAAGTGCGGTTGTTGATGCACGCTCGATGCTCGTTGACGGAGCTGTGGGTATGGTTAAGATGGCACTTGAGAAGCTGGACGAGGACGGAATCGTTGATCTCGATGAAGAGCGTAAGGCGGCGATGGTATCAAATCTTCTGGTAGTGCTCTGCGGCAATCGTGATGCACAGCCGATAGTAAATTCCGGCTCGCTGTATTAAATATTTGCAAGCTTTGCCAAGCGATTCGGCGTGGAGCTCTACCGCAGCTCTGTACTGCCGCTTGGCTTATGAAATACGGAGGTGGGGTCTTGGCAGAAAAAAAACAGGTGCCGCTTAGAATATCTGCGAAGCTTTTTGAAGAAATTGCGGCTTGGGCTGAAGATGATTTTCGCTCGGTGAACGGTCAAATCGAATATCTTCTGACGGAATGTGTCAGACAGCGGAAGAAAAACGGAAAATATGTGGGCGAGGAAATAGACAAGCCGCTTGAGCTTGACATATAGGGCAGCAGCTTTGCAATATGTCCAAAAGCGAAAAAATGTAAAACAATAGAAGATTCGTTAAAAATTTATACGACTTTTTAACAAATATTCGATTGACAAAAAATGAATTTCTCTGTAAACTTATAGTAGACAAGTTGTTTTTTGAAAACAATAAATTTTCGCAACGATTACTAAGGAGGATGCTATGATTACACAGAAGGATTTTTTACAGTTCGCTTTTGAAGAGGCAATTACAAGCGTAAACCCGAATTCCGTTGATAAAGATACGGCGAAGGCTGTTATTAAGACGGGAATGATGGCATATGCAGACAGAGAAGGCTGCAAGTTCACCGCTGAAGAGGTTGCGGAAACCATTGAAGCAGGTTTGGCTGAATTGGAAAATACTAAAGAGGACTATTCTCATCAATATTGGGTATAGTGTTAGGTATTACGATAGGGCACTGAAAATATCAGCTTAAGTGAAAACGAATTGGAACTCATCGGAACGAAAACGCTTCGATGAGTTTTTTGTTAAAGCATTTTCGGGTTTAGAGAGCCGCTTAAACTGCGAAAGCTGTGCAAGCCTACGCAAGGCCAAAAAAATTCTGAAAAAACTCAAAAAATAGAATAAAAAGCACTTGAAAAAGCATTAAATTTGTAGTATACTGTTTAAGTCATGTGGCTCTATGGTCAAGCGGTTAAGACTCCGCCCTCTCACGGCGGCTACCCGGGTTCGAATCCCGGTAGAGTCACCACAGCGAAAATACCGATGTTCGGTGCTTTTACAGCATGCCGGATAGCGGTATTTTTTCTTTAGAAACATAAAAGCAGTTTTTGAAATGAAACTTTTGTGTGGTGTTCTGCATCAAAATATTGTAGAATAAAGCTCAAGAGGGGGATTTTTATGAAATTGACGAGGATATCGG
>CAZLTX010000106.1:0-4511 GCA_964562555.1 uncultured Oscillospiraceae bacterium | reverse complement strand
ACCTTGACATTTTACTTACTTAAACATTATAATATATATTGTATGGATATATCAAGTTTTAATTATGTAATGCATTTTTAATTTTAAAATCTACGAATATAGACAAAAGCTTAAGGTGAGGAGGTGTTAAGGTGACAGAAATCATATTAAAGATTATAATTGCAGTCGTTGCCCTGGCAATAGGACTGTTAATCGGATATATATATCGTAAAAATGTTGGTGAAAAAGCAATCGGAAGTGCAGAACAGAAAGCTAAAAACCTAATATTGGATGCAGAGAATAAATCCGAAAGCATGAAAAAGGAAGCTATTTTGGAGGCCAAGGAAGAGGCTCACAGAATCAGAAGCGAGGCCGAGAAGGATGCCAGAGAAAGACGCTCCGAGGTACAGCGTTCCGAAAGAAGACTGATCCAAAAAGAAGAGTCACTTGACAAAAAAATTGAAAATATTGAGAAAAAAGAAGAAAGCATTACACAAAAAGAACAATCATTGATAAACAAACACAAGGACTTAGATAATGTTATTGCTAAGCAGATGGAAGAACTCGAAAGAATTTCGGGTTATACCGTAGAAGAGGCTAAGGCGATTTTGCTCGCCAATACCGAAAAGGAAGTCAGACATGAGGCTTCCGTGATGATTAAAGAAATCGAAAGCAAGGCCAAGGAGGAGGCGGACAAGAAGGCTAAGTATATAATTACAAACGCTATTCAAAGATGTGCCGCTGACCATGTGGCCGAAAGTACTGTTTCCGTAGTATCACTGCCGAGCGATGAGATGAAAGGTCGTATCATAGGCAGAGAGGGAAGAAACATCAGAGCGATAGAAACCCTTACAGGTGTGGATTTGATAATCGACGATACACCGGAGGCTGTTATTCTGTCGGGTTTTGACCCTGTAAGAAGAGAAATCGCAAGGGTTGCACTCGAAAAGCTTATAGTTGACGGTCGTATTCACCCGGCAAGAATCGAAGAGATGGTCGAAAAGGCTACCAAAGAGGTCAATGCCATCATCAAGGAGGAAGGCGAACAGGCAACCTTCGAAGTCGGCATTCATAACCTGCATCCTGAGCTGGTTAAGATACTCGGAAGACTTAAGTACCGTACATCTTACGGTCAGAATGTGCTGAAACACTCAGTAGAGGTTGCACATTTGGCAGGACTGATGGCAGGTGAGCTCGGACTCGATGTTAAGCTTGCTAAACGTGCGGGTTTGCTGCACGATATAGGCAAGGCACTTGACCACGAGCATGAGGGAACTCATGTTGATATCGGTATCGAAATCTTAAGAAAATACAAGGAGTCGGAGGCTGTAATAAACGGTATGGCGGCTCACCACGGAGACTACGAGCCTAAGAATATGGAGGCTGTGCTGATTGCGGCAGCGGATGCACTTTCGGCAGCAAGACCGGGAGCAAGAAGAGAAACCCTTGATGCGTACATTAAGAGACTTGAAAAGCTCGAGGAAATTGCGAACACCACTCCGGGAGTTGAAAAATCGTTTGCTATTCAGGCGGGCAGAGAGATCAGAATCATTGCTAAGCCTGATGATGTCAACGATGAGGAAATCGTATTCCTTGCAAGGGAAATTTCCAAGAAGATTGAATCTGAACTTGAATATCCGGGACAGATTAAGGTTAATGTGGTCAGAGAAACCAGAGCGATTGATTACGCAAAGTAAAAGTCGCAGGGTCAAGAAATGTATCAAATTTTGGGGGCAGTGGGCACTGCCTCCATATTTGCGTTTTAGAAACAGACAGAGGTATTCAAAAACATGGGAAACAGGAATTTAAGCTCAGGCAGCGATTCAAACAATTTGAACACGATAAACAGGGCATTTTACAGGAAACTCGTGATTGTCGGTATTCCGATGGTTTTGCAGCAGGTCATAGCAGTCACCCTTAATTTGGCTGATACGATAATGGTCGGTAAAGTCGGTGAGAATGCACTTGCGGCTGTAGGTGCTGCCAATCAAGTATATTTCATATTCAGCGTTGTTGTTTTCGGCGTATTCAGCGGTGCGGCGGTTCATGCAGTCCAGTACTGGGGAATTCGTGACCTTGCAAGCCTGCGTAAGATTATAGGCATTGACTATACGGTATGTGTGGCTTTGGCAGTGCCGGTAATGATTTTCGTATTTTTTACGGCACCGTTTCTTATCAGCCTCTTTGCAGAGGAGCCGGAGGTCATAGAGCTGGGAACGAAATATCTGAGGATTGCGGTTTTCTCTTACCTGTTTTCGGGACTGTCCTTTGTAATTTCGTATAATTCGAGGTCGATTCAGGATGTAATTGTTCCGACGATAATCAACGGCGGAGCCATTTTGCTAAATATAATCGGAAACTATTTGTTGATTTACGGCAAATTCGGTTTTCCGGAGCTCGGTGTGGAGGGTGCTGCGATAGCAACGCTTATAGCAAGAGTAGTAGAATGCATCGCAATGCATCTTTCCGTATATCTTCGCAAGGAATATCCGCTGAAAGCAACGCTCGGGGAGCTGCTGTCGTATTCAAAAGAGCTGTTTACCAATGTTATGAGAACTGCAATTCCGGTTATACTGACAGAGGGACTGTGGGCGGTATCTGTTTCATGCATTTTCGCAGCATACGGAAAAATCGGAGCTGCCGCATTTGCGGTATCGCAGGTTGCAATGACGGTAACGGATTTCTTCCAGACCATCTATTTCGGTCTCGGAAATGCTTCGGCAGTCTTGCTCGGAGAAGTGCTCGGACAAGGCAAAAAGAAGCTTACATATCAGTACAGCAAAAATATACTTAAGGTTACCTGGCTGCTGAATGTAGTAATGACAGTTGTGATTATTTTGGCACGAGGACCTATAGCCGATATATATGATTTTGAGCCTGAAACAACGACCATGCTTATGAAAGCCTTGCTCGTCTATGCGATTGCAATGACACCTAAGATGCTCGCATACATGATGATATGTTCGATTTTCAGACCGGGCGGAGATACGGTTTTCTGCATGTTCCTAGATGTCGGCTTCAATATCGGTATGCAGGTTCCGCTTGCGTTTATCAGCGTAATGATATTTAATCTGCCGCTGCACTGGGCGATGACTGTTGTGGCAATTGCAGATGTGATAAAGGTTTTCGTTTGCTATTACAGATATTATTCGAAAAAATGGATGAATGTCTTTACCGGCAGGTCAGAGGAAGAGGAAGAACTATGATGGTTTATTTAGACAACAGTGCCACTACGAGGCAGTACGATGAGGTAACGGACGCAATGCTGCGGACGATGCGGGAAAGCTTCGGCAATCCGTCATCGCTGCATGCCTTGGGGCTTGAAGCTGAAAAAGAAGTCCGTGCGGCTCGCAGGAACTTGGCGAAAGCAGTCGGTGCGGCAGAGGACGAGCTGTTTTTCACCTCGTGCGGAACAGAGTCGGATAATACCGTTCTGATGGGTGCTGCACAGGCAAGAAAACGCACGGGTAAGAAAATCATTGTTTCGTCGGTGGAACACCCTGCGATTTTGGAACCGGCAAAGAGGCTTGAAGCTATGGGCTTCGAGCTTGAATATATCGGGGTTGATCGCCTTTGCAGACTGAATAAGGAGCAGCTTGCGGATGCACTCACAGAGGATACGATTTTGATTTCGGTAATGGGTGTCAACAATGAAACAGGCACGATTATGCCGATTAAGGAGATTGCTGAGCTTAAGGACGAGTTTAATCGCAGGCACGGAACCGATATATGGCTCCACAGCGATGCTGTGCAGGCACTCGGAAAAATTCATATCGACTTGAAGAAGGAATATAGGGGTGTTGATTTTTTGTCGGGGAGTGCTCACAAGATACACGGACCTAAGGGAATGGGAATGTTGTATGTGAAAAAGGGCATCAAGCTCCCGCCTTTCATGCTTGGAGGCGGACAGGAAAAGCATATGCGTTCCGGCACGGAAAATACACCGGGAATTATCGGTTTCGGAAAAGCAGCGGAAATCGCCGATGTACGATTTGACGAGAGAATTGCTGCAATGCGTGCGGCGAGAGAATATCTGCTGCATGCGATAGAAAGCGAGATTAAGGATATAGTTGTGAACAGCCCGCAGGATGAAAGTGCATGCCCGTCGGTTCTGAACATTTCGTTTTTGGGAACACGAGGCGAGGTGCTGCTGCACACGCTGGAGCAGGACGGTATATATGTATCGACAGGCTCGGCATGCTCGTCAAATCATGCGTCGTCAAAGGGCTCACATGTGCTGAATGCGATGGGTCTTTCCCCGAAAGAAATTGAGGGAGCCATCAGATTCAGCTTCAGCGAGTTTAACACGACAGAAGAAATGGAATATACAGCAGATAAAGTAAAGGCTGCGGTGCAGAGATTCCGCAAATTAGGCACATTCAGGTAGTAGGTTCGGGGCTCTGCTCCGAACAACAGTTTCGGGGCTCTGCCCCGACCAATCAAGATATCGTGTGCCATGCCGCCCAAATTAAAAACCGAAAGGAGAGCTAATATGAATGAACAGAATATACTCATCGTCCGCTGCGGTGAGG
>CAZLTX010000105.1:0-4517 GCA_964562555.1 uncultured Oscillospiraceae bacterium | reverse complement strand
TCCTCGGCGTAGACTCCAGCTATATTCCATATGCTATTCTTAACTGGCTGAACCCGGTAGTATCCATCATCTTCGGTTACACCGGCGTAACAATGACCAAGCTGACAGACGAAGAATATGCGAAGATCTTAGAAGAAAGAGAAGCTGAAAAGGCTGCTGCATTAAAGGCACTCGAGGCTTAATTCGGCAAAACATCAAAACGCTTAAATCCTATGAGAAGGAAGATAAAGGTAATCATAAGTCCTTCTTATGGTATTAAGAAAATAAATAAAGAGCACTGAGGAACTAGGCTTGCCTAGTTCTTTGGTGTATCTGAAAACATATATACGGGTAAAGGAAAATGAGAGTAGAATTTACAATTTGCTATTTTGCGGCGATTTTTGCGGAAATTTTGGCGGTGTTGCTGCAAATATTGATAAAAAAGAAGAACCTGAAGGTATTTTACGACGAAATTAAAGACAGCAATATAACGGTCTTTCTCGCTGCGATGATAGTACTGAACATAGTTGATTTTTTGATATTCGATAAAGACATCATAGTTGCAGAGTATATAGTTGCGGCGTATTTGGGAGCACTTATGCTGGTATGGCTCAGATGGCTTGGCTTCTGCGTTTCGTATCTGAAAAAAGCGACACCTGCGAGAAAGAGCAAAAATTGCAGAATACTTTTTCTCATAGCGATGTACACCTTTGCATTTATTCTCATTTTGGCATCGGGCGTGCTCAATACGATAAGAGCGGTTAATCTTCCTGTTTTGGAGCCGGGCGGAGTTATTCCGTATTTGGTAATAGGAAGCTGGCTGTTGCTTGCGGTGCTTAATGTACTCACGCTTTGGCGTTCGCTTGAAGTCGTAGACGAAAAACAGACGGATGACGCTGCGGTTCTGAGCGATGAAAGACTTGATGCCTTGGCGGCACTGTACGAGCTGACGGGAAGAGAGCTTGCTATGGTGCAGTATCTTTACGAGGGAAAAAACAATGCCGAGATTGCAGATATTCTCGGACTTTCGGAGAATACGGTCAAGACATATAACTTCAGACTTTACAAGAAACTGAAGGTTGAAAACAGGGTACAGGCTGTCAACAAAATAAGGAGTGAAATAATAAAGCTATAAAATTATCATATTTTTAGGATTTTTGCGAGATTTTAGCGAGGAAATGCGGTATAATTATTCATGGAAAATACGCAGCCATGCGATAACGATACACAGACTGCTGTAAATACATGAGATTAAACCCGAGGAGGCAGTATGCATATTCCTACGCTGATTTCTGACCTCGCTGTTATGATGCTGACAGCGGGAATTATTACGATTTTATTTAAGAAGATTAAACAGCCGCTGATATTAGGCTATATCTTGGCGGGCTTTCTTATAAGTCCTTATTTTCCGCTCTTTACGACGGTTGCGGATACAACCAGCATACATACATGGAGCGAAATAGGGATTATCTTTTTGATGTTCCATCTCGGACTTGAATTCAATCTGCATAAGCTTGCAAGCGTCGGCAGCACGGCAATCATAACGACTGTTGTCGGGGTTACGGGTATGCTCGGAATCGGTTATCTGACAGGCATGCTGCTCGGCTTCGGCTCGATGAACAGTATTTGCCTCGGCGGAATGCTTGCAATGAGCTCCACTACCATTATAATCAAGGTATTTGATGAATTACAAATTAAAGAAAAATATACGGAATCTGTCTTCGGCACACTGGTCATTCAAGATATAGTGGGCATATTTATGATGGTTATTTTATCGACGGTCAGTGCCAGTCAGAACATATCCGGCATGGAGATAATGGGAAGTCTGCTTTTGATGGTGCTTTACCTCATCATATGGCTGGTATTCGGCATTTATCTTATTCCGACCTTTTTTAACCGTACCATAAAGCTGATGAACGATGAAATGCTGCTGGTAGTTTCGATAGGCATTTGCTTTGCTATGGTGCTTTTGGCAGATTGGCTCGGCTTTTCGACGGCTCTCGGAGCCTTCCTCGCAGGCTCGCTGCTTGCGGGCACCTTGCATGTAGAAAGAATAGAGGCTCTGACAAAGGGTGTGAAAGACCTCTTCGGGGCGGTTTTCTTCATTTCGGTGGGAATGATGGTAGAGCCGAGCATGATAAAGAAGTACATAATACCGATTGCGGTTATAATTTTGGTTACACTCGTGGGTAAGCTGCTGTGTAACTGCCTCGGGATGCTGCTTTCGGGGCAGGGACTTTCGACCGCTGTTTCGGGAGGCTTTGCACTGGCTCAGATAGGAGAGTTCGCATTTATCATAGCGTCCTTCGGCATAGGGCTGGGAGTTATAGACGATTATATTTATCCGATAGTAGTTGCGGTTTCCGTAATCACGACCTTCACGACACCGTTCTGTATCAAGGTGGCACCGCATGTCGTGGCTTGGCTGGAACGTACGCTGCCCGATGAGCTTAAGGCAAAGCTGAGCAGGTATACCTCGGAGGAGCAGGCGGAAGAGGAAAAGGATAACGACTGGGAGATTTTTCTGAAAAAATATTTCATGCGAATGAGCGTGTACGGCGGTATAATGTTGATTGCGGCACTTGCGGGAACTTTCAAGCTGCAGCCGCTTTTGGCGGAATACATCAGTCCTCTTGCGAGCGAAATCGTGAGCTGTGTGGGGATTTACATAGTTATGGCGATTTTCATCGGGCCGCTCTTCTATTTTCACAACAACTATTTCACGACTTTATGGCTGAAGAGGGCATCGTTCCATCTGCCGCTGCTGGTTTTGAATTTGGTTAAGCTTGTGGTGATAACAGCGATTGCGGTAATACCGCTGCACTATTTCTTCGGCTCGGGCATAGGCGGCGTGGCAATTTTGCTGGTAGTGATACTGACGATTTTTTCGAGGCGAACGATTTTGGCAACCTGGTATTTGCAGCTCGAAACGACTTTCCTCAAAAATTTCAACGAAAGGCTGATAAAGAGCGAGGAGGCTGCGGGTCGCCAACAGACCTGGCTCGACCAAAAGCTGTGTATAATATCATTTATAGCACCGGAAAAGGCTCCGTACCTCTACAAGCGTATAGAGGATTTGAGCTGGGGTGCGAATTACAATGTGTATGTGGTTAAGATAAGACATGAGGACAAATACAATCTGCTGCCCGACGGCAAGGTGATGATACACCCGATGGACAAGGTCTATGTGGTCGGTGAAGAAAAGGCATTGAAGAACTTCTACAAGCTGACAGGGCTGACGCAGAACAAACCGATAAGAACGCTGAAAAAATTTATGGACAGCCATTATCCTAAGATAGAACATGCTCTTGCGGTCTGTCCTATCAAGGTTCGGGGTGATGAAAGCTTTGCGGGCAAGCCGATAAAAATGGGCAAGCTTAAGGAAACGACTAAGTGTATGATTTTGGGTATGCAAAAGGAAGGCTATCCGATTGTGATGCCCGATGCGAATATGCTCGTGGCAAAAGGCGATATACTTTGGGTCATGGGTTCTAACAATCATGTCGGTGCTCTGATAGGCGAATATGTAGAGTAAGAGGTCGGAAAAGCAAGCAAACGGCATAGCAAACGAGCGGAAAGCTTGAAAATGTTTGAAAACGATTGAGAATAAGCGGAAACAGAAACAAGTAAAAACAGGAGATGAGGATTAAATGGAAAGAACAGATATATTGGTAATAAATCCAGGCTCGACCACGACGAAAATCGGCTTGTTCCGAAATATGGAGCTTTTGTTCGAGGAAACACTTACGCATGATCCCGATAAGCTTTTGGCATACGGCAGCATAGGGGCACAGCTCCCGTACAGAGCCGCAGTCCTGCAAAAGGTTTTGGTGGAAAAGAATTATGACACGCAGGGTCTGAGGGCTGTTGTCGGACGGGGCGGCATGGTAATCGGTCTGTCGGGCGGCGGCTATGTGGTAAATCCCGCACTTTGCGAGGCTATGCAGAGTCCGAAAAATCCTCAGCATGCATCAAGCTTAGGGGCACTTTTGGCGTATGAAATCGCAAGACCGCTGGGAATACCGGCTTTCATATATGATTCGACGATGGGCTGTGAGCTTTCGGAGGTCGCAAAAATTTCGGGACTTGAGGGAATAGAAAGATACGGCTGTTATCATGTGCTGAATTCGAGAGCACAGGCGATGAATTATGCACAGTCAATCGGGAAAGAATATAAGGGGCTGAACCTGCTTGTATGTCATATGGGCGGCGGCATTTCGGTTTCGGTTCATAAAGAGGGTAAAATTATCGACGGTGCATCATACGATGACGGGCCGATGTCACCTGAGAGAACAGGCGGCATAGCATTGCTGCTGTGGACTAAGCTTTGCTGTTCGGGCAAATATACTCAGGCAGAGCTTGAAAAGCTTATCTGCGGCAAGGGCGGCTTATATTCATATTTGGGCGTTACGGATTGCCGTGAGGTCGAAAAAATGATTGAGAACGGTGACGAAAAGGCAGCACTCGTTTACGAAGCTATGGCGTATCAGATAGCAAAATCCATAGCACAGATGTCCGTACCGCTCAGAGGTGAGGTA
>CAZLTX010000104.1:0-4525 GCA_964562555.1 uncultured Oscillospiraceae bacterium | reverse complement strand
CTTCCGCCGAGCTCGAGCATAGCTGCCTCAAAGCTGAGTCTTGTTCTGGTACTCGGCTCGAAGAACAGGGTTGCAAGCTTTTTGTGTGCACAGATGTTTTCATATTCGCTGTGGTTTGCTACGATATCGTCTGCAACTGCTATCAGCTCGTCGATTTCTTCAACTGTCAGATCTGTGATGTTAATCAGGTTACGAATTTCTTTCATTATTTATCTCCTTTCATCCACCCTTCATCGGACGGGTTATCTCTGAACTTCAAAATTTTTTCTTTGTCATCGGCATGTATGTATCCGCTTTCTGCCGCAATTTCTACCAGTGCGTCGAGATTGCACAGGCTTACGTTCTTTACATTGTTCTCTGCGAGTCTGTCAAGCCCTTTTTTCATTCCGTAGGTAAAAATGCTTGCCACTCCGAGCACCTCGGCTCCCGCTTCCCTGAGAACCTTCACCGTGTCGATTGCCGAGCCTGCCGTTGAAATCAAATCTTCGACTACGACAACCTTCTGTCCCGGCAAAAGCTTTCCTTCGATTTGGTTGGTGCGTCCGTGATCCTTGGCAGAACTTCTGACATAACCCATCGGCAGATCCATCAGATGACCTACGATTGCCGCATGTGCGATTCCCGCAGTGCTGGTTCCCATCAAAACCTCACAGTCCGGATAGTTTTCCTTGATTACCTGTACCAATCCGGTTTCAACCATGGTTCTGACATCCGGTGAGGTCAGTGTAAGTCTGTTATCGCAATAAATCGGGCTTTTAATGCCGCTTGCCCATGTGAACGGCTCCTCAGGTCTTAAAAATACTGCCTCTATGGACAAAAGACCCTTTGCAATTTCCTGTTTTAGCTCCATTTTTTTCTCCTTTTCCCTTAAAAATCTTATCCCACAAATTCTGCAAGGCATCTTTCATATGCCGCAAGCGGATCTTCAGCCTGTGTTATCGGACGGCCGACCACAATATAGTCGGAACCGATTTCTTTCGCTTTCTGCGGAGTTGTTATGCGTACCTGGTCTCCCGCATCACCGTCGGCAAATCTCACTCCCGGAGTTACCGTAAGGAAGCTGTCGCCGCATTTTTCGTGTACTGTCGCTGCCTCGAGCGGTGAGCATACGACACCGTCAAGTCCCGCTTTCTTCGCATTTGCCGCATAATGTGCCACAACCTCTTCAAGCGGTCTGTCTATAAGCAGCTCCTCTCTCATTCTCGTTTCGTCTGTCGAGGTAAGCTGAGTTACCGCAATGAGCAGAGGTCTTGTTCCGTCAGCTCTCGTCAAACCCTCGATTGCCGCCTCCATCATAGCCACTGTTCCGCTTGCATGAAGATTGCACATATCAACATCGAGCTGTGAAAGAACGCTCATAGCCTTTTTTACCGTGTTCGGAATATCGTGCAGCTTCAAATCCAAGAAAATCTTATGACCTCTTGCCTTGATTTCTCTGACGATCTGCGGTCCCTCTGCGTAATACAGCTCCATACCGATTTTGACATAGGGTTTTTTGCCTGTAAATTTGTCTAAAAAGCGAAAGGTTTCTTCTGCCGTAGCAAAATCACATGCTACTATAACATCTTTTCCCATCAGTGTGCTCCTCCTATAAGTTCACTCAAATTTTTAATTCCGTATTTCTCACATTCCGACGGAAGCTCGTCGATTATTTTTTTACATATAAACGGGTCGATTAAATTCGCCGCACCGATTTCGACAGCGGAGGCACCCGCAAGCATCATTTCGATGACCTCTTTGGCACTCGTTACTCCGCCCATACCTACGATAGGAATTTTGACGCTCTCGTATACCTGCCATACCATTCTGAGAGCAATCGGCAAAATCGCATGACCCGAAAAGCCTCCCATCTTATTTGCAATTACAGGCTTTTTGGTTCTGAGATCGATTCTCATTCCAAGCATGGTATTTATCATGCTGATACCGTCCGCACCAGCAGCCTCACAGGCTTTTGCGATTTCGCTTATGTCGGTGACATTCGGCGAAAGCTTCATCAGTATAGGCTTTTTTGTCGTCCTTCTGACCGCTGCCGTCACCTCTGCCGCAGAGCTTGGAAGCGTTCCGAACGCCATACCTCCGCCATGCACGTTAGGGCAGCTTATATTCACCTCATACCAGCCTATCTGCCTGCTTGCAGCCTCGTTTTCCTCAAGCAGTCTGACGGTTTCGGTATAATCACTTACCGAAAATCCGCTGACATTAGCCATCACAGGCTTATGAAATATCTTTGCAAGCTGCGGAAGCTCCTCGCTTATCACATGCTCAACTCCCGGATTTTGAAGTCCGACCGCATTTATCATACCGTCGGGACATTCCGCAATTCTCGGAGTGGGATTTCCGAACCTCGGCTCAAGTGTCGTTCCCTTAAACGAGAATGTTCCCAGGCAGTTAATATCGTAAAGCTCTGCGAATTCTCTGCCGTAGCCGAAAGTGCCGCTTGCCGGAATTATAGGGTTGTCAAGCTTGATACCGCAAAGCTCGGTGCTTATGTTTACATTTGTGTTGCCGTTTTTTGCTGTGCCCGCTACCATATTATCTCCTCTCTTTCCAAGACAGGACCGTCCTTGCATATGCGTTTGTTTCCGTATTTGGTCTTGCACGAGCAGCCCATGCAGGCTCCGAAGCCGCAGCCCATGCGTTCCTCGAAGCTGTACTGCCCCGAGGTCTTGGCAATTTTTTCTATGGCACGGAACATTGCCTCCGGACCGCAGGTGTAGAAATAGCTGTATTCAATTTCTTTGAGTGCATCGGTTACGAAGCCTTTCACTCCTGCAGAGCCGTCTGCGGTTGTAATTATAAGCTCCGCACCTGCTTTCTCAAATTCTTCCTTGTAAAATATCTCGTCCTTACTGTTAAAGCCCAAAATCACCTTGATTTTTTCGTTTGAAGATGCTGTGCAGCCTCTCTCTTTGTATAATGTCTTGAGCAGTCCGTACAGCGGCGGTACTCCCACGCCGCCGCCTATCAGCACCGGATTTTTTCCCGCTTTTGAGATATCATAGCCGTTTCCGAGTCCCGTCAGTACATCTAAGCAAGTACCCTGCTGCATAGCTGCCATCGCCTGTGTTCCGCTGCCGACAGTCTTGTATATCAATTTTATGCTTTCTTCGTCATATTCACACACCGAAATCGGGCGACGCAGGAAAAATCCGTCAAGCTTGAGGTTGACAAACTGTCCCGGTTTTTCACAAGCAGCTGTGTCACCCTCTATTATCATTTCATATACGCTTTCCGTCAGTCTGCGATTTGATTTTATCGTAAAAATGCCTTGCTTCATATCTTTTCTCTTTCTTCCTCCCAAATCACTCTGCCGCCGAGTACATTCAGTACACATTTTCCGTATACGCTTTCGCCTGCAAACGGTGTCGCTCTGCCCTTTGTCAGGAAATTCTCCGGATTTATTTCATAGCCTCTGCTTATTTCCCATACGGCATAATCCACAGCCTTATCAGCCTCCGGAAGTCCGAAACGTTTTCTCGGTGCCGCAGACATCAGCTCAATCAGACGTTCCATACTGAGTTCTCCCGTCTTTACAAGCTTAGTGTACAGCATGGGAAATGCGGTTTCAAGTCCGACTATTCCCATCGCACTTTCTGCCAATCCCTTTGATTTTTCCTCGGCACTGTGAGGTGCATGATCCGTAGCTATCATATCTATGGTTCCGTCTTTTATTCCCTGCAGCAGTGCAGTTCTGTCAGCCTCACTTCTGATCGGCGGATTCATCTTGAAGCGTCCGTCCTCCTTTAAGTCCTCGTCGCAAAGCAGGAGATAATGAGGTGCGGTTTCGCAGCTGACATCTACGCCCCGTGCCTTTGCCTCGGCTATAAGCTCCACACTTTCCTTGGTTGAAATATGGCAGACATGGAACTTGCAGCCGGTTTCCTCAGCCAGTTTCAAATCACGCATTATCGGTTTCCACTCACTCTCGCTGTTTATGCCTCTGTGACCGTGTTTTTTCGCATAGCTGCCGTCGTGTATGTATCCGCCGTTTCGCAGGCTTAAATCCTCGCAGTGTGCAACTATCGGAAGTCCGAGCTTTGCTGCCTCGCTCATCGCACGACGCATCAAATCCGCATCGTTAAGCCCTATTCCGTCATCACTGTAGCCTATAACATACGGTGCCACAGCCTCCATATCCGAAAGCTCTCTGCCCTGCTCACCTACCGTGATGGAAGCATAGGGTCTTACCTCTACCTTAGCGTCACGCTTGATTATCTGTCTTTGAACATTAAGATTTTCAAGACTGTCCGGTACCGGCTTGAGATTTGGCATGGAAAATATGTATCCGTATCCTGATGCCGCAGCCGCAGCAGTGCCGCTTGCTATGCTTTCTTTATAAAAAAATCCCGGCTCTCGAAGATGCACATGCACATCTGCAAAAGATGGGATAATCAAAAATCTATCTTCAAAAAAATGAGGAAAATCTTCCCTTACACGGGCTGCCGTCGTTTCGCCGACATAGCTGAGTTCGTTTACGATCTTTCCTTTCATGTTTTTTACGCTCTCTTTCATTCTTCTTAACCTC
>CAZLTX010000103.1:0-4545 GCA_964562555.1 uncultured Oscillospiraceae bacterium | reverse complement strand
CTCCCAAACGACGGTGAGTGAAGGTGCAGAAATCACCCGCAGCGAGGACAAGTGCTGCGGGATTTTGCACCACTATGTCCTGTCGATTATCTCACTCTGACAATACGGACATCTGATTTTTATCTTGCCCTTTCCCCTCGGCACACGAAAGGTCTTGCTGCACGACGGGCACTTAATGTACTTGTGAGTTTTACGCTCGGCATATTTTCTCTTTTGCAGCCTGCGATTGCTTTGCACACGGTTTCTGAGCTGCAGATATTTGCTGCGTTCCGCCTGCCGCTTGTATATATTGCGAGAATAGCTCCTGTATATCGACCAGCCCATTACGAGCAGTGCCGGAAGATACAAAAATCTGAGTGCCGAAAAGCACGACAAAAGCAGCATTACACAAGAGCTGAGCGTCAAAAATCGTGTGAGCTCGTCAACACCGTATCTGCCTATCATAAATCGCTGTATTGCGACCGCTAAATTCTGTAAAAAATTTCTCATCTTTATATTCTCCTTTTTATGCGACAGGAAGTGTTACCGTAAAGCAGGTAAGCTCATTTTCGCTTTTCACAGCTATCGTTCCCCTGTGCAGTCTTACGACTTTGTTGACTATCGCAAGCCCTATGCCGTTTCCCTCGGAGGCATGTGATTCGTCCGCTTGATAAAACTTTTGGAAGATGCGTTCCTGCTTCTCCTGCGGAATGCTTTCTCCCGAATTTGTAACGGAAACCTTTATACTGTTTTCCTCACGATGAATCGAGAAAATTACAGTTCCCCACTCCGGCGAAAATTTCACCGCATTGTCAATCAGGTTTACCCACACCTGCTTCAGCAGCTCCTTGTTCGCCGAAATCTCATATTCATCAAAATCCGCCTGAATTTCGATATTCTTTTTTTCCCACTTGTCAACGAGGAGCAAAATACAGTCACGAAGCTGCTCCGACAGATTGAAGGTCGTCACATCTGTAAGTATCTCTTGATTTTCCACACGTGTCATGTCAAGCATATTGCTCGCCATGTTCGAAAGCCGCATGGACTCCTCCTCGATTATATTCAAATATTCAATTTTCTGCTCTTCGGTCAGATTTCCCCGTTTCAAAAGCTTGGTGAAACCCGTAATCGAAACTATGGGTGTCTTGAATTCATGTGAAAAATTGTTGATAAAGTCCGATCTCAGCATTTCCGTATGATCAAGCTCCTCTGCAAGCTTGTTCACGCTTTCCTCGAGCTCCTTGAAAACAGAATAATCGTTGAACGGTGCATCATAATTAAGTCTCGACTTAAAATCCCCCGCAGCAAGCCGATTGATGCGATCTATGGCTTTTTCCACCGGCTTGAGAGGAATTTTGACCACAAACCTCGAAATTCCCAGTCCGATGATATTGCTGAGAATGAACATGAAAATGAGGGTTCGCATCAGATTTCCTTTTTGCGGCGTTTCCAAAAATATGCCTGCCGAGCCGAGCAGATACACGACTATCGCAGCTACGAGCATCGTTGCAAACAGCACGCAGAAGGTCATCAGCGAAAAAATTGCCGACAGCCTTGCCCTGTCTTTTTTTTCGTTTTCTTTTTTCATATATTCTTTACCGCCTTATATCCAAGTCCCCGTACCGAAACTATCTTAAACTCGTCCCAATTTTCGAAACGCTTACGCAGCCTGCCGATATGCACCGTTACGGTTTCCCAGCCGCTTTCGTTGTCCGCACCCCAAATTTCATCCATAAGCTGAATTCGGGTAAAAATCTTGCCCGGATACGAGAGCAGCTTATACAAAAGCAGAAATTCCTTCTGCGGCAGCTCCATGATTTCCGTTCCTCTCGAAACCGTATAGGAATCATAATCCAGCACCACATCGCCAATCGTCAAACGATGCTCGCTTATTATCTGTGCACGCCTGAGCAACGCTCGAATACGCAGCAGCATTTCCTCCTCATCGATAGGCTTGACCATATAATCGTCGATACCGATTAAAAAACCTTTCTTCCTGTCCTCACTCTGCTGCTTTGCCGAAACCATCAAAATAGGCAGATTATTATTCACCGCACGCAGCTCCCTCGTGAATTCATATCCGTCCATCTTCGGCATCATCACATCGAGCACCACAAGATCTACATGCTCCTTGTCCATAGCCTCCAAAGCCGCCACTCCGTCGCCTGCGGTCGTGACCGAGTAATTCGCCTCCTCCAGCACCGCCCGAAACAGCTTTCTTGTATGTATGTCATCGTCAACTACCAAAATATGAAACATCATGTCCTCCCTGTGTTTCTCCGTCTTTCCCTTACATGTATTATAAGCGATTTTGAATTTAATTTCAATTTTATTCCCCCTGATTTACGATCTGCATGAACTCATCACCCGTAATTGTTTCATGCTCATAAAGATACTGTGCCAGCTTGTCGAGAAGTATGCGGTTTTCCGTCAAAATTCTTCTCGCCTTTTCATGCTGCTGTTTTACAAGTCCTATGACTTTTTCATCTATGTCTGCCTGCATATCGGGCGAACATGCCAGCGATGCATCTCCCCCGAGATACTGATTGCTGACTGTCTGCAATGCCACCATATCAAATTCGTCAGACATGCCGTACTGACATATCATAGCACGTGCAATCTTGGTTGCCTGCTCTATATCATTGCTTGCACCCGTAGAAACCGAGCCGATTGCAATTTCCTCTGCGGCACGTCCGCCCGTAAAGGTAGCAATTTTGTTTTCAAGCTCCTCACGGCTCATCAGATAATGATTACCCTCATCTACCTGCATGGTATATCCCAAAGCACCCGAGGTACGTGGAATAATCGTGATTTTCTGCACCGGTGCCGAATTGCTCTGTTTCGCAGCCACAAGTGCATGTCCGATTTCGTGATATGAAACTATAAGCTTTTCTCTGTCGCTCAGTATCGCATTCTTCTTTTGATATCCTGCTATTACGACCTCTATGCTTTCCTCCATATCCTGCTGTGAAACCAGTGTACGCTTATCACGGACAGCACGCAGTGCTGCTTCGTTTACGATATTCGCAAGCTCGGCACCCGATGCACCCGATGCCATGCGAGCTATCACCGAATAGTCGATGCCAGGCTCAGTTTTGATTTTTTTCGCATGAACCTTGAGTATTTCCTCACGTCCTTTAAGATCCGGAAGCTCTACCGGAACTCTGCGGTCGAAACGTCCCGGTCTGGTAAGTGCGGGATCCAAGGAGTCGGGGCGGTTGGTTGCTGCCAAAATTACCACACCGTTGTTGCCGTCAAAGCCGTCCATCTCTGTCAAAAGCTGATTTAAGGTCTGCTCACGCTCGTCGTTGCCGCCGAAATTTCCCGTATCTCTCTTTTTACCTATTGTATCTATTTCATCTATAAAAACTATACACGGTGCCTTTTCCTTAGCCTGCCTGAAAAGATCACGAACCTTGGAGGCTCCCATGCCGACAAACATCTCCACAAATTCCGAGCCGGAAATCGAGAAAAACGGTACGCTTGCCTCGCCCGCTACCGCCTTTGCAAGCATCGTCTTACCTGTTCCCGGAGGGCCTACCAGCAAAATACCCTTTGGCATAGCCGCACCGATTTCTTCGTATTTTTTCGGGTCGTGCAGATAATCTACGATTTCGGAAAGTGCCTCCTTTGCCTCATCTTCTCCTGCCACATCATCAAATTTGATACCGTCCGAGGATTTGACATAAACCTTGGCATTGCTCTTTCCCATGTTGAACATCATGGACTGACCTCCCATGCCGTTCTTTTTCATTCTGCGGCTGATAAGCTGTCCTATCAGCATGAACATCAGCAGCGGCAAAATCCAGCTAACCAAAAATGTCGCAAGCGGAGAATTCTGACGGA
The DNA here is from genome assembly GCA_964562555.1 of uncultured Oscillospiraceae bacterium. GTDB lineage: Bacteria > Bacillota > Clostridia > Peptostreptococcales > Anaerovoracaceae > CAG-238. Next base: position 720 of record CAZLTX010000103.1, on the reverse strand, counting down.
CTATATCCTTAGAAAACTTCGCACCCGACTCGTACAGTCTTGCAGTCAAATCGCTGTCCGGCATAAGTCCGGTCTTGTAAATCGTGCTGTTGCTTTTATCCGTAAACAAAATCTGATTGTCCTGCACCTCTACCATTCCGATTTTGGCTTTCTCCGTCATGCTGATAAAGGTTCCGTAATCGACCTCCTGCACCTGCATTTCCGCCACGTACGGTGTTACCAGCAGATTAAAGAGCAAAATTAACGCTATAACAACGCCGTAGTAATATATAAGAGTTTTCTTTTTCTTATTATTGTCAAAATTTTTATCCGGTTTATTCATATTTAATCTTCCTTTCCGTTCACTTTCCCTTTTCTCATTTCTCTGTTTTATTACTTATCGTTCGAACCTTTAGCATAATATCGTTCTTTTCTAAACCGAAACGAAACTTTTCAGTGAATTTTAGAAGGTAAGAAATTTAGAACACGAAAAAAACGACTCCTCGGACATAATGTCTGCGAGAAGTCGCCTTGAATAAATATGGTGCCCACTTCCGGAATCGAACCAGAGACACGGGGATTTTCAGTCCCCTGCTCTACCTACTGAGCTAAATGGGCATGATATTAGATTGTGAAAATGGTGGGCCTTCAGGGACTTGAACCCGGGACCTGCCGGTTATGAGCCGGATGCTCTGACCAACTGAGCTAAAGGCCCATATTCACTTATATGGTCGGGGTGGC
>CAZLTX010000102.1:2514-4694 GCA_964562555.1 uncultured Oscillospiraceae bacterium | reverse complement strand
TATCCGCTTGCGTGTGCGAAAAAAAGTTGAAATTTTCCAAGCTATGCATTAAAATATACTATGTGTAAGTATGCACAATTTTGAAACGAAAAACGGATAAACTATAAAGAAACAAGAGGGACACACGAGTATGGATTATCAGAAATATATAAGAAATTTCAGCATTATAGCTCATATCGACCACGGTAAATCGACACTTGCCGACAGACTGATCGAAAAGACGGGGCTTGTTGCCGAGCGTGATATGAAAGAGCAGTTTTTGGACAATATGGATCTCGAAAGGGAGAGAGGAATCACCATCAAGCTGCAAACCACAAGGCTCGTATACAAGGCAAAGGACGGAAACGAGTACATCTATAACCTCATCGACACGCCGGGTCATGTGGACTTCACCTATGAGGTTTCACGCTCGCTGGCTGCCTGCGAGGGTGCGGTGCTGGTAGTGGACGCAACTCAGGGCGTTGAGGCACAGACCTTGGCGAATGTATATTTGGCACTGGACGAAAATCTTGAAATTTTGCCTATACTTAACAAGATGGACTTAGCCTCCGCAAGACCTGACGAGTGCAAGGAAGAAATCGAGGAAATAATCGGCTTGGACGCACATGACGCACCGCTGATTTCGGCAAAGACAGGGCTTGGAATCGAAGAGCTTTTGGAAAGAATCATAGATGCTGTTCCGGCACCCGACGGCGATGAAAACGGAAAGCTGAAGGCACTTATTTTTGACTCGAAATACGACAACTATTTGGGTGTTATAATATATGCGAGAATCAAGGACGGCACGGTTAAAAAGGGTGACATGATCCGCTTGATGGCAACGAACAAAAAGTATGAGGTTACCGAGGTAGGAATCTGTGCACCGAGCTTAGTGCCTACCAAGCAGCTCCGTGCCGGTGAGGTAGGGTATATCTGTGCGTCCATCAAGCAGGTTGCCGATGCGAGAGTCGGCGACACGATAACCTTGGATTCGGATCCGGCAGATGAGCCGCTCCCGGGCTACAAGAAGGTGCAGTCCATGGTTTACTGCGGCATTTATCCTGCTGAGGGAGAAAAATACGAAAGCGTAAAAGACGCACTCGAAAAGCTTCAGGTAAACGATGCTGCGTTCAATTTCGAGCCGGAAACCTCACAGGCACTCGGCTACGGCTTCCGCTGCGGATTTTTGGGACTTTTGCATATGGAGATCATCGTGGAAAGACTTGAAAGAGAGTTCAATTTGGGTGTTATCACGACCTCTCCGAGCGTTATATACAAGGTTATAAGAACCGACGGAACCGTAGAAATGCTTCAAAATCCGTCAAACTTGCCGGCACCGCAGGAAATCGATCATATCGAGGAGCCTATGGTTAAGGCAAACATTATGATACCTAACGATTATGTGGGCAGTATTATGGAGCTTTGCCAGCAACGCAGAGGCACCATGCTGCACATGGAATACATTACACCGACCAGAGTACAGCTTCACTACGATATGCCGCTCAACGAGGTTATATACGACTTCTTCGATGCATTGAAATCCAAGACACGCGGCTACGGCTCGCTCGAATACGAATTCGACCGCTACGAAAAATCGCAGCTTGTTAAGCTCGACATCATGCTCAACCGTGAGCTTGTCGATGCCTTCTCGATGATAGTGCATGAATCCAATGCCTATGCGAGAGGCCGCTTTGTATGTGAAAAGCTGAAAGAAATCATACCTATGCACCAGTTCGAGGTTCCTATCCAGGCGGCAATCGGGCAAAAGGTCATAGCAAGAGAAACCGTAAAAGCATATCGTAAGGATGTAATCGCAAAATGCTACGGCGGCGATATTTCCAGAAAGAAAAAGCTGCTCGAAAAGCAGAAAGAGGGTAAGAAGAGAATGCGTCAGTTCGGTACGGTTGAGGTACCGCAGGAGGCATTTACGGCTGTTCTCAAGTACGACGACAACAAATAAGGGGCAGGAAAAGCGAAAGCTGCTTGAAGGACGAAAAGGAGTGACATGCGAAAGCCGAATACAAGAGGTATATACATTCATATTCCGTTTTGCAGGAGTAAATGCCCTTACTGCGACTTTTATTCGACACCGAGGGCAGGGGCAAAGGATATAGAGGACTTTGTGCAGGCACTTGAGGCAGAGATAAGATATTACGGCAATATTTACGGCAGAGCTGCGGAGCAGAGAAATACAGGCGGAG
>CAZLTX010000102.1:0-2414 GCA_964562555.1 uncultured Oscillospiraceae bacterium | reverse complement strand
CCGATTGACAGCATATATTTCGGCGGCGGCACGCCGAGCATATTGAGCGAAGCTCAATTTGACGGCGTGATGCGGGTGCTCACCGAGAGCTTTGAAATATGCACAGATGCCGAGGTAAGCATGGAGGCAAATCCTGCAACGGTGACCGAGGCAAAGCTTGCGGCTTACAAAGCTGCGGGCTTGAACCGACTGAGCATAGGTGCACAGTCGTTCGACCCCGCTGTGCTCAAGCTGCTCGGCAGACTGCACAAGCCGGAGCATACGGCTGAGGCTGTCGAAGCAGCAAGAAAAGCCGGAATACAGAACATCAGCCTCGACCTGATGTTTGGCATCTTCGGTCAGACTGCCGCAAGCTGGGAACAGACAGTGCGGCAGGCGGCGGCACTCAGACCTCAGCATGTATCGCTGTACACGCTTGAAATAGCGGACGGCACGAGATTTGCGAAAGACCTCGACAGAGGGCTTTACAGGCAGACGGACGAGGAAACCGACCGCAGAATGTACGAAACGGCACTGAAGCTGCTGGCAGAGGCAGGACTGCATCAGTATGAGATTTCCAACGCAAGCATAGAGGGATTCGAATGCAGGCACAATCTGAGATATTGGAGTATGGACGAATACCTCGGTTTCGGGCCCTCGGCACATTCCTTTGTCAGCGGTATGCGTTACAGCAACCCTTCGGACACAGCGGGATATACCGCCCGAGGTTTGGCAGCAGAACCGCCGCAGACAGAAAACATACATGTAAATACAGAACAGGACAATATATCCGAGTATATGTTCACAGGCTTGAGAAGAACGGCAGGCATAGACAGCCGAGATTTTCGAGATAATTTCGAAAGAGAGCTGTGGGAGGTCTTTGCAGACGAAAGAGCAGAGTTTGAAGCCTTCGTAAAAGGCGGCTTTGCGGAAGAGGACGAAACGGGAATAAGACTGACACAGGCGGGAATGAACATATCAAACAGGATAATGCTGCTGTTTGTGTAATAAATACGCCCCGACGAAAGGGCAGAAAGGCAAGGAAACGGACTATGAGCAAATACATAATGGCACTTGATCAAGGAACCACCAGCTCACGCTGCATCATCTACGACAGAAAAGGCAGCATCGTCAGCGTGGCACAGAAGGAATTCACGCAGATTTATCCGAAAGCAGGCTGGGTAGAGCACGATGCTATGGAGATTTGGTCAACTCAGATGGGCGTGGCACAGGAGGCACTCCTGAAGATAAACTGCACCTACAAGGATATAGAGGCAATCGGTATCACAAACCAAAGAGAAACGACGGTCGTGTGGGACAAAGAAACCGGAGTTCCTATCTATAACGCAATCGTGTGGCAGTGCCGCAGAACTGCGGAATACTGTGACGATCTTATCGCCGCAGGCTACGGCGAAAAGATAAGAAACAAGACCGGACTGCTGATAGATGCATATTTCAGCGGCACCAAGCTTCGCTGGATACTCGAAAACGTACCGGGAGCGAGAGAAAAGGCAGAAAGCGGCAGACTGCTCTTCGGCACGATCGAAACCTGGCTGATATGGAAGCTGACAGGCGGTGCAGTGCATGTAACCGACTATTCCAACGCATCGAGAACCATGATGTTCAACATAAATACGCTCGAATGGGACGACGAGATACTTGAAATTCTCGACATACCGAAATGTATGCTGCCTGAGCCGAAGCCGTCAAGCTGCATTTACGGCAAAACTACGGAAAACATTTTCGGCGGAGCGATTCCTATCGGCGGAGCTGCCGGAGATCAGCAGTCGGCACTTTTCGGTCAGACCTGCTTCATGCCGGGCGAGGCTAAAAACACCTACGGAACCGGCTGCTTCCTGCTTATGAACACCGGTGAAAAGCCTGTATTTTCGAATAACGGCTTGGTTACGACCATAGCATGGGGAATAGACGGCAAGGTGTATTATGCACTCGAGGGCTCTGTTTTCGTGTGCGGAGCGGCAATTCAGTGGCTCAGAGATGAAATCGACATACTTGAAACAGCGGCACAGTCCGAAGAAATGGCGGTTTCAGTGCCCGACTCCAACGGAGTTTACGTGGTTCCCGCATTCGTGGGGCTCGGAGCACCGTACTGGGATCCGTATGCGAGAGGTGCGGTTTTGGGAATTACGAGAGGAGCGAACAAGTACCATCTGGTCAGAGCGACGCTCGAATCCATGGCATATCAGACAAAAGACTTGATAGATGCGATGACCGAGGATCTCGGAGAAAACATGCAGTCGCTTAAGGTTGACGGCGGTGCCTGTGCGAACAACTTCATCATGCAGTTCCAGTCGGATATTTTGGGATGCGAGGTAAAACGCCCGGAATGTATCGAAACCACATCTTTGGGTGCGGCATATTTGGCAGGCCTTGCGACAGGCTACTGGAAGAGCAAGGAGGATGTAATAGAGAAC